>JBDTZT010000464.1:0-4111 GCA_040005005.1 Actinomycetota bacterium | reverse complement strand
TTGAACGCTGGGCAAAATGGCTCAACAAAAAAGCGGCGGACGCGCAAAAGGCAAAGTGAACGGCAAAATGATGAATTACTGGCTTGTCAAACAAGAACCCGAAGCTTATTCATTTGATGATTTGCTCACAGACGGCAAAACCGATTGGACGGGCGTCCGGAATTTTCAGGCGCGAAACAATCTCCGGGCGATGCAAACGGGCGATAAAGTTTTGTTTTATCATTCGGTGTCGGAAAAATCGGTGGTCGGACTCGCCGAAGTCTCGCGTGAACAGTTTTCCGATCCAACGGATGAAAAATGGATTGCAGTCGAATTAAAACCAATCAAAAAACTTGCAAAGCCTGTGAGTTTAGAACAGATTAAAGCCGAAAAATCACTTGAAAATATCGCGCTGATCAAACATTCCCGCTTGAGCGTGATGCCTTTGACGATGAAAGAATTTGAAACGATTGTAAAACTTGGAAATTAAACGACTGCCGGAGCGCAGGCGGCTCGTCTGCCTACGTCGCTTGCAAAGCGGCGTAAAAACCCTTCGATTAAAGAAATCTGGTAGGAAAGCGGACGTTCTATACGTTATTCAAACGCTGGCAAGCGAGCCGCTTGCGCTCCGGTCAAAAAATTATGTTAAAAAAAGCCGTTGCTTATTATCACGAATTATTGGAAGACGCCGAATTAGCCGAAGCGTCGCGCCGCGAACTTGACGAAGGTTTGGACAAAGCGCGGCTGATTTTCGGCGGCCGCCGTTTGTCGCCTTACCTGCGCCCGCATTTTGTCACCGAACCTGATTGGATTCGCGTCAAAGCGATTTGCGAAATCGTTTGGTCGGCTCTGCAAAAAGTGAAAGACGCGGCAATCGGCAACGATGAAATTTTGGACGAACTCGGCATTACCGAAATCGAAAAAGATTTGGTCGCGATTGATCCGAAATACAAGCAGGTTTCGCCGACTGCGCGGCTCGATTCGTTTTTGACCGAAAACGCTTATTCTTTTGTCGAATTAAACGGCGAATCGCCGGCGGGCATTGCCTATGCGGATTCGGCTTCGGAGATTTTTTTGCAATTGCCCGTGATGCGGAAATTTGCCGAAAAATACGAAATCGAAAAATTCGAAGGTCGTCCGAAAATGCTCAACGTTTTGCTTCGCGCATACGAGGAATTTCTCGGACACAAACCCGAACAGTCGCCCGTCATTGCGATTGTTGACCTGAAAGATTTGCCGACGCAGAAGGAATTTGAACTTTTCAAGGATTATTTTGAGGAAAACGGCTGCTCGTCGTTGATTTGTTCGCCCGACGAACTCGAATTCGACGGCGAAAAGCTCTGGTGCAAAGGCGTCAAAATAGATATTGTGTATAAACGCTTGCTCGTCAACGAATATCTGCCGATAATGGACAAATATCCCGATTTGCTCAATGCTTATCGCGCCGGAGCGATTTGTATGGTCAATAGTTTTCAATCGAAACTGATTCACAAAAAGGCGGTCTTTGCCGTTCTGACCAACGAAAAATACGCGCATCTTTTCTCGCCGGAAGAATTAAAGGCGATCAAAGCGCACGTCCCTTGGACACGCAAATTCCGCGAAGAAAAAACTTTTAATCACGGCGAAGAAATTGACCTCTTTGAATGGACCCGCGTCAATAAATCGAAATTGGTCTTGAAACCGAACGACGATTACGGCGGACACGGAATTTATATCGGCTGGGTCTCAAGCGAAAAAGAATGGGAAGAAGCGATGAAAATCGCGCTCGTGGACGAAGATTATCTCGTGCAGGAGCGCGTCGAAACCTCCAAAGAATTGTTCCCGATGCTCTTTGGCGAAGAAGGGAAGTTTGAATTTTTGGAACAGCTTGTTGACCTTGACCCGCTGCTTTATTTCGGCAAAGTCGGTTCGGCGTTCACGCGGCTTTCAACTTCGGAACTCGCCAATGTTTCATCGGGCGGCGGAATGGTGCCGACTTTTATTATCAAGGAGAAATAACTATGAAAAAACTTTTTTGGGCGATTGCCATGTTGGTCGTAGTTTTCAGCGGTGTGAATTTTGTTTCGGCTCAAGCGAGCGCAAAATTGTTTGCTTTCAAAGAAATTCCTTCGGCGAAATTAGATAAATCTTCGCTCGGTTCGATTCGTGAAAGCGAAATCGGTTTTGATTCGCTCAGTTTGAGCGGCGCGGAAACACTCGAAATTCCGCTTTTTGACGGCAAAACTTATTTGGCAAAGCATTTTCAAACCGAAACCCGTGCCGCCGACGATTACACTTGGCGCGGGCGCATTTCGGAAGGGAAATTTGCAGGCGATGTCATTCTGACGTTCAGAAAAGGTTATGTTGCGGGTTTGATCTACGCGCCGTTAAATCAAGTTTACGAAATCGTGCCGAAATTTGATAAGCAGATTTTGATTGAGCTAAACCAAAACCTTTTCCCCGAATGCGCGGGTGCTGTTCTTGGCGACGAATCGAAACCGAAAACCGAAAACGCCATTGCGACAACCGATTCGGGCGACCGGATTGATGTTTTGGTGGTTTATACGACGCCGGTCAAAAATTCGCTTGGCGGCGATGCACAGGCGCAAGCACTTGCCCAATCAGCAATTGATACGACTAACACAACTTATATCAACAGCAAAATTCGTCAGCGTGTGCGGCTCGTTAACGCTTCAGAAACCGCAATTGCCGAAACTGGAAGCCTCGGAACCGAACTTCCGGTTTTGCGGAACGATGCAACCGTTGCCGCCTTGCGCGATCAATACAAAGCCGATCTGGTCGCGATGATTTCAAATTCATCGGATAATTGCGGCATCGGTTATCTGATGGGTGCGGCAAATTCTCAAAACGGTTTTACCGTCACTTCGCGGACTTGCGCCGTCGGAAACTTAAGTTTCCCGCACGAACTCGGACATAATATGGGCAGCCAGCACAATCCCGAAAACGGTTCGGGCGCAACTTATCCATATGGCTACGGTCATTATGTCAACGGCGTTTTCCGCACCGTCATGTCGTATGTTGACCCTTGCACTTCGGGCTGTACGCGCCAGCCTTATTTTTCCAATCCCGAAATTCTTTTCAGCGGTTTTCCGACCGGCATTGACAACGCCCGCGACAATGCACGTTCGATCAACAACACGGCGGACACGATTGCCAATTACCGCTACAGCGGCAGCAATCTGCTGATGACCAATTTCAACGGCGGCGAAGCTCTGCCGCGCCTGATTTCCCGCGCCTTAACGTGGTCGTCAGATAACATTACGGGAAATGTCCGCATCGACATCTCCCGTGACGAAAGCACGAATTGGCAAACGCTGATCGCCAACACGCCCAACGACGGCACGGAAAACGTCACGGTTTCCGGCAGAGCCACGCGCCGCGCCAGGTTGAGAATTGTCAGCATTAATAATCCAATTGTGAGCGATTCGAGCGTGAAAAATATTTCGATTCGGTAACAAAAACATTGTGATAAAATTGATTCCCGAATGGCAGATATTTTCGATGAATTTCAAAATTTGATCGGGCTAATCAATGAAAAGCAAATTGATTATGCGGTTTGCGGCGGTTGGGCGATGGCAATTCACGGCGCGCCGCGGGCAACCGTTGATATTGATTTACTTGTTCAAAATGAAAACCTCTCAAAAGTTTGGCGCATTGCCGAAGATTTAGGTTATTGGGTTAAAGGTTTACCGCTTTCTTTTGACGACGGAATTATTGACATTAGGCGGATTTCTAAAATTGACGAAGAAACAAAAACGCTTTTCACGATTGATTTTCTGCTCGTCACCGAAGGTTTAAAAAAGGTCTGGGAAACGCGGGAAAACATTGATTGGGAAGACGACAAGGTTTGGACGGTTTCACGCGAAGGATTGATTTTTATGAAACAACTGAGCGGACGACATAAAGACCTTGGCGACATCGAAAGTTTAATGGAGTTGGAAAATGAAGGTTGATATGTCGCCGAAAGCAGTCAAAGGTCGTTTGAAACTGGTCTCGCAACTCTGGCGGCTGAGTTTATCGCTCGGAAAAGCCAAAAAAGAAACCGACGCTCGGCGAATAAACAAAGACATTTCCCATAATTCCGTTAAGAAATATAAATTATTCGTCAGAAAGTCCTGAATAACGAACGCTT
>JBDTZT010000463.1:0-4119 GCA_040005005.1 Actinomycetota bacterium | reverse complement strand
GTACTGTTATGTCCGGCATCGGCATTTTTCCCAAATTTCCGCCCAACTCCCCAAGCATACCAAAAACGTCATCGTCGTTTTGCGCGATGGTCTCATAAAATAACTCCAAATCTGCCCGCAGAGATCGCTTCAAAAGTAAAAATTCTTGAAAGCAACCTGAATCTAACACGGATTAATTGAACTATTTGCATCTCTGATGTAAAAGTTAAAGAGATGAAAATAAAGAAATCACACGAACTCAAAATGGTTGATATTAATGACATCAGAAATATCAATCAAACACTTCTGCTCCATCTGATTCGTGAGAAACAGCCGATTTCACGCGCTGAGATTGCCAAAATCAGTGGTTTTCGTCCCGGAACCGTTTCATCAATTGTTAATCGTTTAATCAGGAAAGGTGTTATTTACGAAGGCGCGGAAGGGCCTTCGAGCGGTGGACGGAAACCGACCTATCTTTACATCAACGGTGAAAATGCATATGTTCTGGCAATTGACATCGGAGTCCGCGATACGGTTTACGCCGTCAGCGATTTCAACGGGCGAATTCTCAAACAAAAAGCATTGGTGACCGAAGGCAATCCGCAAGACCTTTTACATCACCTTGCGTCTGAAATCGAGAAAACCGTCCAGAACGATTACCCGCGAGTCAAATTCGCCGGCGTTGGCGTTAGTGTTCCCGGACTCATCCGGCGCGATACGGGCGAGGTTGCCGTGTCGCCGAATCTTGAATGGAATAATATGCCGGTCAAAGCCATTCTTGAGGAACGGCTGAAATTACCCGTGTTTGTTGAAAACGATGCCAATGCGGCGGCATTTTCCGAGCTTTGGTATGGTCCGCTCGACGAAATAAAAGTCAAAACCCTGCTTTATATTTTGGTGGTTGACGGGCTCGGAACGGGTCTGATCATCAACGGCGAACTACACGTTGGTTCGCAGATCGGGCTCGGCGGTTTCGGACATATGTGTCTCGAACCAAACGGCGAAATCTGTTCGTGCGGTCGCAAAGGCTGCTGGGAAACTCTCGCTTCGGAGAGCGCGACAATCGCCCGCTATCACCGCTTGATGAATAACCGAAACGGTTCGATCACCACCTCGATTACCGATATTATCGCGCAAGCTAATCGCGGCGACGAAAAGGCAATATCCGCACTGCGTGCGACGGCGGAATATCTCGGCGAAGGAATTGCCAATCTGGCCCACGGATTAAGTCCTGAAATCATTGTTATCGGCGGCGATATTTGCGCCGCGTGGAATTTACTCGAACCGATTATCAAAGAAAGGGTCAAAAGTCGATATCTGATTCCGTCAATTGCTAAAATTGATATTCGACCCGCCAGCGTCCAGCGTCCGAGTTTATTCGGGGCAATTCCGATCGCTTTGCAAAACTTCTTTTGATCAATTTGCACAAACGGAATGAGTAAAAATTTACCCGAAAAACAACCAAAAACCCAAATCCTAAATTTAAACAGCAAATTGCTCGGCCAAAAAGTTCCGTATTATGCAATCTTTCCGGCTGACTATGGCGAATCGCCAACAAATTTCGGTGTTTTGTATCTGTTACACGGGCTTTTCGGGCGTTTTGATAATTGGATCACAAACACAAAAATTGTCGAATACGCGAAAGACTTTCCGTTTCTGATAATTTGTCCCGATGGCGGCGACAATTGGTATTCGGATAACGAAAAAGTTCCCAATTTTTTCTACGAAAGCTATATTTTTCAAGAACTGATTCCCGCAATCGAGAAAAACTTCAAAGTTAATAAAAGCAGGGAATCGAGGGCGATTGCCGGACTTTCAATGGGCGGTTACGGAGCCTTTAAATTTGCCTTTCGCCGCCCGGAAATGTTTTGTTTTGCGGCTTCGATGAGCGGAGCTTTTCACGCTGCCGGGATTTTCGATGATGAATCAAACCAAGCCTGGATAGAACTGTTTCCCTCGATTCCGCAAATTTTTGGAAACAATCAGGAAATGGTTCGGCAGCGGAATGATTTATTTCAGATAGTTGAGAAATTTCCCTCGAAACAAATAAAAAATTTACCGTATTTTTATTTTGACTGCGGCGCGGAAGATTCATTTTTACCGGTTAATCAAAGATTTGCCGAACTTTTGACGCACCGCAAAATTCCGCACCAATTTATAAAGACCCCGGGCGGGCACGATTGGGATTATTGGAACAATCGCATCAAAGTTCTTTTGTCATTTGTAAATGCCGGTCTTTCGCGCTGATTTGTGACCACGCCAAACCAACTGAAAATGTTATAAAATTCAACCATTAATTGGTCTGACCAATTGATCATGTTGTACTATTAAGAAAAATATACTTTTATCTTTAAATTTCTCTGCTATTTATTTCAATTTTTCAAAGTTTTTCCGTATTGTTTGTGCATTTTCAGTCCTTTTTTTGGATAATCTGCTTTTTTCAAATATTCAAAAAGATGTTGACAGAAGAAAATAGACGTGTTACAAATAACTTAATCTTCGGTTAAAATAAAGTTTACAAATTTCAGCATTCACTAAGGTTATTCTTTGTATTTGATATATATAATCAACAAATTAAATAGTTTGATTGAATAATTATGCCCACCTACTTTTACTTGAGTGGAAACTAAGAAGGAATGTTATGCAGCTTTCGACACTTGACCAAATTATCGTAGTCATCTATTTGGCAGCGATTATGAGCATCGGTTTTGCAATGAAACGCCGTGCCGCTAAAGGAATGTCGTCATACTTTCTCGGCGGTCGTCAGCTCCCCTGGTGGGCTTTGGCAATGTCGGGTTCGTCTTCGTATTTCGACATTACCGGGACGATGTGGATCGTTTCCACGTTTATTGCGCTGGGGCTCAAAGGAATGTGGGTTCACTGGCTCTGGGGCTTTCCGATTACGGCATTTTATCTGGCTTACATGGGCAAATGGATTCGCCGTTCGGACGCCATGACGGGCGCGGAGTGGATGAAAACGCGCTTCGGAAATAATAAGGCAGGCGATCTGGCGAGGCTTTCATATACATTGTTTGCGGTTCTGACAATTTCCGCGCTTTTGGGCTATTCGGCGATTGGAATGGGCAAATTTGGTTCGATTTTCCTTCATTTTGAGCCGCACATTTTCCACCTCGGACAGACTGTTTTCACATTGACGGGTGAAACCATTTGTGCTGTTTTGATTCTCGGCGTGACCGGATTATATGTAATTCTTGGGGGATTTCATGGTATCGTCCGCGTCGAGATCGTGCAGACGATCGTTTTGAGTGCCGGAGCGATTCTATTTGCCATTGTTGGATACCGGCACTTTAACGCGGAAGTTTTTGCGACAAAGATACCAAGTACCTGGGGCGACATCCTTCCTGCAATTCGTCCCGACTTTATGCAGGGTTTAGTTACCGGAGGAACTGATTATTCATTTTTCGGCGCACTGGTCGCGGTTTGGGTGGCGAAAGGATTACTTCTTTGTTTGAGCGGACCCGAACAGCTCTATGATTTTCAGCGTTTTCTCGCGGCGAAAGATGAGCGCGATGCTTCCAAACTCGGCGCCTTGTGGGGAGCGATTCATACGGTTCGCTGGTGTTTTGCGATGGCGATTGCCGTGATGGCGATCATGGGCATCGGCAACGCGGTTTTGGATGCACAATTAAAAGCCGATCCGGAAAAGGCTTTGCCTTTAATCATCGGCTCGATGCTGCCTGTCGGACTTATCGGATTTATGCTCGCTGCGCTACTTTCAGGATTTCTGGCGACATTTAGTTCGACCGTCAACGGCGGCGCGGCGTATCTCGTCAAAGACGTTTATCAGCGCTACATCAATCCGAACGCCGACGCGAAAAAACTGGTGCGCGTCAGTTATCTTTCATCGGCTCTTTTAATTGTCATCGGGCTGATTATTTCGGTTTTCGGAACCTCGATCAATACGGCGTTTTTGTGGATTTTCGGAACGCTCGCCGCCGGGATTTTGCCGCCGAACGTTTTGCGCTGGTATTGGTGGCGGCTTAACGGTCAAGGTTATGCGGCGGGCGTTTTCGGCGGTATGGCTTTATCTTTGGGGCAGGTTTTTCTTGACACGACGGTTTTGAGCCAGCCGCTTCCTCTCTATATCGGATTTCCCGTCATTGCGATCTGCTCGACGGT
>JBDTZT010000462.1:0-4129 GCA_040005005.1 Actinomycetota bacterium | reverse complement strand
TCTGCGCCAAAAAAATGCCATATAAAGTGATTTTGGATTTTAGATTTTTGATTATGGATTTTTCGCCAATCACCAATTCAATATTTAATTCCTCTTGTATAAAATTTCACGTATAACCAAAGTTATGATTATAAAGAAAAAAGGTTAAAGAGTGAAAAAGTGAAAAGGTGAAAAAATTTTGCTTGTTTATTTAAGCAGACTTTTTCACCTCTTCACTTTTCGACTTTTTAACTTTCTAGCCTTTAAAGAGATTCAATTTATCGGTGTTTTTGTAAAGTGCAAATCCCATTGCCACCGAAAACACGACCGAGAAATAGAATGCAAACAAGGCGCCGATGGCTTTAACGGGAAGATTTCCGAAAGTCGGCATATCAAACGCGATAAAAATTGCACCCAAAACAAAACCGATAATGACCGATGCAACGACGATCAAAAAACCCATTAACCATAATTTGACATAATCCCAACCGAGAATTTTTATCGTTTCAAGTCCGATTGTCGGATTTAAGGTAGCGACAAAAGAACGCGTGTAACCGGCGACACAACACGCCGCCGGAAGGTAGAAAATTCCCCACAGAAAAGCCAAAAATAAAACAAACAGAAACGGGATCGCCATTTTCAGAAAGTTTTGAATCATTTCCTGCATTTGCTGCTGCTGCGTTTCGGGCATTTTTCCCAAACCCGATTCAAGCTGCTTTTTGCGCTGTTCATTGATCATATCGTTCAAACGCTTGAATTCTTTTTCTTCATCATATGACGAATTGCTTTGCGATTTGACGACTCTACTTTCATCCGGCATTTCGCCGTCGCCGTATAAATCTTTTTGTTTTTGGATTGAAGGATTTTTTCTGAACGGACTGTCTTTATCCGTCAGAATTTTTGTTTGAGCGGCTTCGTTCGGGATCAGCGATGTCGCCGATTTAAACGTGTACCAAATCCCGCCGACGATTATTGCGACAAACAATCCGAACGAGACGATATAAACCGCTAAACATAAAAAGAACGGGTGAACCACATCGTCCCACAACGAAAAATCGTCAAAACTCGGCATAAAATTTCCGCCGACTTTGCCTTGCGAAAAATTTTCGACCGTGTTTGCCAAAACGCCGAACGTCAGCGTATTTGCCATCATCCAGCAAAACAAAGCCGCCGCGACCATAAAAATTGAGCCCATTGAGGCGGCGCCTTGTCCCAGCGTGAAAAACATAAACATTATAGCCCCGAAAAACAAGCTCGTTTTAAATTTGAACGGATACGCCAGAGCATTAAAAAAATCTTCAAACCCGAAACCTTTTGAGAGGTCTTTCTCATATTGAAAGGCTTCCTGAGTTTTTTGTTTAAGTTCGGCGACCGGCTTGCACATTGCGCCGCAAAACGGACAGATTTTCACCGTGCCGCCGTAAGATTTCGGACACGCCGGACAAAAACCATTCGCGCAGGTTTCGCATATAAAAACCGAAGGCGCGTCCGGGTGCATACTGCAAAAATCCAGTGTCGGACTCTGATTATGATTTTGCGGTTGCGGCGCGAAACTTGGGTCTTGCCAATTATCCGGTGAATTAAAATTTTGATTAGGGTGCGGCACGTCAAACGGATTTGGCGATTCCTGAAAATTATTTTCCGGCAGTTGATTGGTTGTTGTTTGGTATTGATTGAACGGCGGCGGTGCAAAATTTTGAGTTTGCGTTGTTTGATTTTCGATTGATGATTGACCGTTGGTTGTCGAAGCAAATACCGGCGGCGGCATTCCCTGCGCTTTGGCGTTAAAAAAGTTTAATAAAGCCGGAACTTTTTTTGCTTCAATCCAACGCAAATTTCCGCGTTTGACCAAATCCTGCGGAAGCAGCGAACCTTCAAAAATCCACTGGGTGACGATTTCAAAATTAGCTTCGTAAATTTGTCCGCCGACATCAATTTGCCAGACTTCTTGAAAATCAGTTACATTCATATCGAATTATTTTTTGATTTTGATGTTATACTGTCTGTTTTCCGGGTTGCTCCCGCGCCGAAACGAGTTTTCGGTTCGAGTTTTGTGCTTCCGCCCGTAATTTAACAACGCCGATGCCAATTTGTCCGTCGTTGCAGGCTTCGACCAACGCCTGAACCACTTTCCCGTCGTAGCGGGTTCCGACAAAACTTCTGATGCGGTCGAGCGAGTCCGGCAGATTCATTCCTTTTGAATACGGACGATCAATCGTCATCGCGTCGAAAGTGTCGGCCACCGAAACGATTTTTGCCTGCAGCGGAATGTCTTTGTCGGTTAACCCCTGCGGATAACCTTGCCCGTTGACCATTTCGTGATGCATATACATTCCGGGCAAAAACTCCTTCATCGCCGGAATTTGCGACATAATTTTATAACCGCGCTGCGGGTGGGTTTTCATTATTTCAAATTCTTCGTTGGTCAGCGCCGCCGGCTTTTTCAAAATCGAATCGTCAATCGCAATTTTGCCGACATCGTGAAGCAATGAACTGATCCGCAGCGTTTCAAGTTCTTCTTCGCCTAATCCCATCCGTTTGCCGATGGCGACCGAAATGCGCGACACGCGTTCCGAATGACCGCGTGTATATTTGTCTTTACCGTCAATCGCCGCGGCCAGCGCCTTGACCGTTCCAACGAAAAGTTCACGGTTTTCTTCCGCCGCTTTGGCAAGTTTGGCGATATGCTCTTCGACATTATCGCTCATCAAATTAAAGGCATCGCCGAGCGTTCCGATTTCAGACATTCCTTTTGCATCAACCCGCGTCGAAAAATCACCCGAAGCAATATTTTTCGCGGCAGATGCCAGTTTTAATAACGGATTTGTCATCAGACGACTCAGCAAAAATCCGACAATGAGCGCAAACATCGCAAATCCAAGACAAATCACCCAGGTTTGCCGCCGCATTTCGCCAACCGAAGCGAGTGCTTTGCCCTCGTCCTGCATCGCAATGACGCCGAATTTCAATTCATTGTGAAAAGTAGCGGTCGAATAGGCGCCGATCATTTCGTGCTGAACGCCGTCATATTCGGCCGTAAAGGGAACTAAAGCCGATTGAATTTGCTGGTTTGTCTCTTGCCATTCCTGAACGATTTTCAGATTGACGAGTGATTTTTGAGTGGCGACAATTTTTGCGTCGGGATGAAAAACCGCGTTTCCCTTTTCGTCAACGACAAAAATTATCGGCAGTCCGGCTTTCCAGAGTTCTTCTTCGCTTGTCGGTTTTGTTTCCGCCATAATCCGCGAGATTTCACGAAGCGAAACAACAGCCATCACATACGCTGCCACATTGTTTTTGATGACGACGGGCGCGGCAATCGTCTGCACAAGTTCGCCGCTCGAAGCGATCTTTTGCGGTTGTCCGAATACCAATTTTCGATTTTCTAAATTGGCAATTAATTCGGTTGAAAACGATTCGATTTCCTCTCTTTTTACTTGTTCCGCACGAAAAACCGAAAGCGATTCGCCGCCGATCGGTTTGATGTAAAGTGCCAGTAAATACGGATTTTCTTTGAGCGTTGAACCAAGTTTTTCTTCCGTTTGCTGCGATGAAAGCAACGAAAAATCGTTTGAAAGTTCTAAGGCTTTGGCATAACTTCCGACTAAATCGGCGTATCTTTGCCCGAAAAGTTCGATTTGCCGGGCCTTATCCTGCACAAGCTGCGTTTGATAGCGTCCTTCAACGGCGCGTAATTCCTTCGCACTGCGGTCGGACAAAGTCCAACTCGTCAGCAAAAGTGGTAAAAAACCGACCGCCAACAATGTGAAAACTACAAAATAGATTAAACTGATTTTTTTTCTCATCTGAGGGTTTAGAGCTTAGAATGGAGGCGATATATATTCGCACTATTATTTTAGAACAGTAATATAAAATTGGTCAACATATTTTAACAATGTCAATCAATTTTGTTGCAAATTAAAACGCGGGCATTTCTGTCCGCGTTTATAATCAGTAAAAAGTTGCTAATTTTTTTAAAATTCCTTCGAAAGGAAATAAAATTTATGTGCGGGCAAGAATGCCCGCGCTCCGGCTATTTTAGGATTGCTTGAAACTTCGCGGGACTTTTGTATCCGTCAAAATCACAAAATCACCCAAATTTTCATGTTTTGTTTTATAAGACAATCCGTAATTAATCATATCATATCTA
>JBDTZT010000461.1:0-4130 GCA_040005005.1 Actinomycetota bacterium | reverse complement strand
AACCGCGGGACGGAGTTTTCCCGACCGCTTCGGGCAAGGCACAATTTGTTTCGAGCCAGCTTGAGAAAATCGAACTCAAAGCGGACGAATTATTGATGACGACGATTCGCGCCCACGACCAATTCAACACGACAATCTATGAATTACACGACCGTTACCGCGGCATCAACGGTTCGCGCCGCGTGATTTTGATGAACGAAGCGGACATTGCCGGACGCGGTCTGAAACAAGGCGAGGTCGTTGACATCACGAGTTATTTTCAAGGCGAATTGCGCCGCGCCGAATCGTTTATCGTTGTGCCTTACAAGATTCCGAAAGATTGCTGCGCCACCTATTTTCCGGAAACAAATGTTTTGGTTCCATTGGAAAGCGTTGCGGAAAAAAGCAATTGTCCGACCTCAAAATTGACAATTGTGACCGTCGCGCCGCATTTGCATAATGGCGAACGCGTGTTTTCGGGCGAGTTTAAGAATTAAATGAATCAAAATAATTTCACAGGCTTTGTTCTCGCCGGCGGTAAATCTTCGCGGATGGGCGCAGACAAATTTGCGTTGGAGTTGCACGGCGAAACTTTTCTGACCCGCGCCGTAAATGCGCTTTCGCCTGTTTGCGGAATAGTGAAAATTGTTCTCAACGAGCATCAAACAATCGAAACCGAGCAGCCGATTGTCCGCGATATTTACACGCTGCGCGGCGCTTTGGGCGCAGTTCACGCCGCGCTCAAAAATTGCGAGACGAAATTAGCGATAATTCTCGCGGTTGATTTGCCGTTTGTGACGACCGAAGCAATTGAAAACCTTGCCAATATTGCGCTTTCGTCAAATAAATTTATTGCCTTCGTTCCCAGTCAAACCGACGATAAACCGCAACCTTTATGCGCCGTTTACCGCGCCAAATATTGTCTGCCGACACTTGAAAAACTTCTCAATGAAAACGATTCGGCATCAGTCAGAGATTTTCTCGACCTGATTTTCCCGAAATACATCGAAGCTGATCGTTTGAGCGCAGACAAAAATCTGCTTTTCAATGTCAATCAGCCCAATCATTTTCAGCAATTACAAAATGAAGATTAATTTAAATCTAACTTATCACAACTAAGCCGCTAACCAATCAACTGCTGCTTTTTCGTCCAAAAATATACAAAGTTTTGCGTTAATATTATCCGACGCGAGTAATTCAAACTGGCGACCGCGACCATAATCAGCAAGGGATTTCATTAAAATAGCAGCTTTGCCATCGCCGATTCGTTCATCGTTCTTTTCGTGATTACGGCTTGCCTGCTTCATAAAATCCACATCCGTAAAGCCAAAATCGAGTTTTCTATGGTCAAACAAAACATCTAAGCCCTTTTTCCAAAAATTGCGAGAAACGATGTCTTCAATCATTCGGGCGTGGTCTTCAAGGTTAAAGATACCGTTCGTCACAACAATGACAAAATGTTTTTCTTCTGAGTATTCAGCTGTCCAGTTCATACCTCTTTAATACCGAAAGAAAGTTTTGTATTATATGAAAAAATTTCTTTTTTGCCACGCCCGAAAAATAATTTTCATATAATTTTTTAAAATTTACTTGTCCCAGTCGGGAGTATGGAAAATTCCCTCTTTATCAATTCGCTGGTAAGTATGCGCACCAAAGAAATCGCGTTGGGCTTGAATCAAATTGGCGGGCAGGCGTTCCGAGCGAAATGCGTCGAAATAGGCGAGCGCAGATGACAAACAGAGCGACGGAATGCGGCTTTCGGCGAACTTGGCGTTTACGACGCGCCAATCTTCGCGGTTGTCGCTTAAAATTTCGGCAAATTTGTCGTCGAGCATCAGATTCGGCAAATCTGCGTTTTCGGCAAAAGCGCGGCGCATTTCTTCGAGCAGAGCAGAGCGGATAATACAGCCGCCGCGCCAGATACGAGCGATTTCCGAGAGGTTTAGGCCGTATTCTTTTTCGGTCGAAACCGTTTGCAGAAGCGACATGCCCTGCGCGTAGGTCGTGATGAAAGAAGCGAGCAGAGCGTTTTTCAGTTCTTCGATGAATTTATCGAAATCTTCGGCGCAGTCTTCTCTGATATCTTTATTTTTGCCTGTATCAGCCGAATTTCCAACCGTTTTTTCAGCCGTCTGAAATTCCTGTTCGCCGATGGTCGCTTTGTGTTGTTCGCTGACGGTTGTTTCGACTTCGTGTTTTGCCAGTTCGGCTTTCATATCCTGCTGCGGTTCGCTCGAAACCTTTTCACCGTCACCTTTTTGCTGATGTTCTTCGCTCGGTGACCGGCTTCCGAATTTTTTGGCAATCAAAAGACGGGTTTCCTTTTGTGCCGAGATTTGACGCATTGAAACGGCGGAATCAATGGTCGGGATCGGCACGCCGAAATCCATCGCGGCTTGCGAAGTCCATTTGCCGGTTCCCTTTTGCGCGGCTTTATCCAAAACCAACTCGACGAGCGGTTTGTTCGTTTCAAGATCAGTTTTTTTCAATACTTCGGCGGTGATTTCGACCAGAAAAGAATTGAGTTCCGAATCGTTCCATTTGGCAAAAGTTTCGGACATTTGCTGATAATTCATTTTCAAAACGCGAAGCATAAAATCGTAGGTTTCCGCGAGAATCTGCATCAAGCCGTATTCAATACCGTTGTGAACCATCTTGACGAAATGCCCGGCCGAACCGTTTCCGACAAACGCCGCGCACGATTCACCGTTGACCAGTGCGGAAGCCGCTTCGAGAATCGGTCGAACGTGCGCGTAGATTTCCGCTTTGCCGCCGATCATAATGCTCGCGCCGTGACGCGCACCTTCTTCGCCGCCCGAAACGCCGACACCCAAGAATTCGATTCCCTTTTCGGCCAGAAGTTTTTCGCGCTGTTCGGTTTCGGGAAAATGCGAATTTCCGCCGTCAATCACGATGTCGCCTTTTTCCAAAGCGGCCAGTAAATCATTGATGACAATATCAACCACCGGCGCCGGAACAAGAATCATAATCTTGCGCGGCGTTTCCAGTTTTTCAATGAATTCGGGCAAAGTTTCGCCCGTTTGCAGGTTGTAGTCTTTGCCTTCCGCCAGTAAAAGTTGGCGTTTTTCAGCGTCTAAATCGTAGCCCACGCCGGAAAATCCGTGTTCCGCGACATTCAGCAGAAAATTTCTGCCCATTGTTCCTAATCCAATCATTCCAAATTGTGCTTTACTCATAATTTTTTGATTATACGTCCCAAATATCTGCCAAAGCCAATTCCCTTTGATAATTTCCGCCGAAATCTTCGACAATCCACCAAGCCGACAAAACGGCGAACGCAAACGTCCATTGTCGCAGTTCTTTAGAATTGACGGCAAACGTCTTTGAGAATTTTTCGACGGCTGAATCGAGAATCTTTTTCCGGTTCGCAAGATGCGCCGTCCAACCCGCCAAATCATTGAGAAAGACGGCAATTTCATAACCGATTTCACCAACCACGCCTTTCGGGTCAATCACCAAAAACGGTTCGCGCCGCGCCGATAAAATATTGTCGAAATGAATGTCGCCGTGCAACAGGATTTTCTTTTCAAAAGGCTCGCTAAGTTCGGCAAAAAACCGTTGCGCTTTGGTTACTTTTTCAGGCGCAAAACCGGCTTTGACGGCTCTTTTCAGACCGCTTATCCAAGTTTCGAGATTGATGAATTCATTTTTATCAAGCGAATTGCGCGGCAGTTTACCCATTACCTCGATCGCAATCTCGGTTGCTTTTTCATAATCCTCGCCGCACGCTTCGCTTAAAGTTTTGCCTTCAATCGCCCGCTCGAGCAGCATCGCACAACGCGCTTTGTCAAATTTTATGACTTTCACCGCACCTTTTCCGGCAAAGGCTTCGAGCGCTCGCTTCTCAAACAAAACCGGCGAATCGGCTTCCGGCACACCAACTTTCAAAACATATTTTTCGCCCGTTTCATCAACACATTGAGCAACGAAATTATACGAAAGATTTGAAAAGGCCGGGCCAATCTTGAGCGACCATTTTCCGGCAATTTCCGCGACCGTCTCCGGCAATTTCGCGAGCCATTGGTCGCCTTTCGCGCCGTATAAACCCGTAATATTTTGCCTGAACTTTGGCGGCAGATTTTCTACAAAATTTTTCTTCATCAGTGTTGACGAGTTTAGCTTTATTATTG
>JBDTZT010000460.1:0-4140 GCA_040005005.1 Actinomycetota bacterium | reverse complement strand
GAAAAATATCCGTATTTAATGCCATATAAATATTCGCCGGATAAACCGCGATAAGCAGCGCAATCAAGCCCCACGCGGCAAAGTGTGTGAATTTTGGAATCAGCAGTAAAATCCCGAGCGCGATTTCAAAAACTCCGCTCAAATAAACGAGAAAGAGATGCGCGGGAAAGATCGGCGGCATCATCCGCAGATAGAAATTCGGGTTGAGAAAATGATTTACGCCCGCGAGAATAAACGCAATCCCGAATATCCATTGCAAGATAAGTTTTATAATTTTCATTTCAATACATCTTAAAACATTTCAAACGCAGAAAAGTAAAATTCAAGCACAATGTCAAACAAACTTCAGTTTGTTGTCTTTAGCGGATAGCGACAAACTTAAGTTTATCGAACAATCCGGCTTCCTTTGCCAAGATTTAATTTACTTTCCTTTGCTGAAGGTTTTGAATCCGCCGTTTTTGGCAATTTCGGCGGCTTCCGCCGGTAGATATTCCCAGTGCCAGTGTTCGCCCGGCACGGTGCGGACAAAACCTAATTTGGGCGCGTTCTTTTTGAGCCAGTCATACATCGGCGTGCCGTCAAAGCCGAGTGTGTTGAGGTCAAACGCTTGTCCGTGCTGATGATTTGAGCGGCCCGGTTTGGCCGCTTTGTTGCCGCCGTGATTGATGAAAAGATCGTAGAGTTGTTCCTGATGCTGAAAGGTGCGGAAACCGCTTTCGACAGCCAATTCGAGATTCGTCCCCGCGGCGGCATCACGCAACACAAAATAAGGCGCGACGCTCTCAAGCGTGATTTGCTCCATCTCGCCGCCGTTGCCGACGATATTAACCAAAATCTTGGTGCCGATATAAGCACCGAGTTTCCAGCAAGCGTTTGCGCCTTTCATGTCAATCCAATCTGCGCTGGCAAAATAATCGGTGCAGCCTTCGGTCAGATTCGCGGCTGATGTCCAGCCGATTTCTTCCTTTGGCTTGATCTGCCCGTTTTTTATTTCAGCTTTACTGACTTTGACAAAAGATTTGCCCGCGCTTTGCGACTTTTGGGTGACGAGAACATAACTGCCGACGGGAATCGTCTTGCCGGTCGAAGCAAAATTCGGACGACCGCCGCGAATCACCGCCTGCCCGTCGGTCACCGTAAAATTATCGCCGGTTGGTGCAAAATCCCAGCGGTCAGGCGCAAAGCTGACGAGTTCATTCAAAAAACCACCTTCCAGATTAGCGGCTTTGGTCCAGCCCGAGGGAACAACCAGGTTCCCTGTTTTAATCGGTTCGGCGAATACAAAAACCGTCCGGTCGGCATTGGTCGTCACATCGGTAACTTTAATCTCGGTACGTTTCGGAATTCGTTTGAAGTCGCCGACCGCGCCTCCGGCGGGAATTTCATCGCCCGCTTGATATGTTTCGACCTCGGCTAAATTATCGGCCCGGCGAAGCCGCGCATCATTGTCCATTACAAGATAGGTTTTACCCGTGTAACTTGGTATTTTCATAAAATCTCCTTAAACTCTGCGAATTTTGATGTGTTTGCAATAAACGAATTTTATCTCAAAAGCATATTTTGTCAATACTTTTCAAATTTGTGCTTTCTTTCCTATCCTTAAATCTTTCTTAAAACACTTCAATAAAATTGTCTTCCCTTGATTAGCCGTTACGCTTATGGCAAGATAAATTTCGGTTATATTGAAAGATTTTCAACATATATAAAATGAATTTTGAATTGAACGAAGAACAGTTACAGATAAAATACTCCGTCCGCGAGTTTGCCGAAAGCGAAATCAAGCCGCACGTGATGGAATGGGACGAAACTCAGCATTTCCCCGAAGAATTGCGTCCGAAGCTGGCCGAATTGGGATTGCTCGGTGTGCTTTTTCCCGCAGAATACGGCGGCGCAGGTCTCGGTTATATCGAATATGCAACGATTATCGAAGAAATCGGGCGCGTCTGCGGTTCGGTCGGTTTGTCGGTCGCCGCGCATAATTCGCTCTGCTCGAATCATATTTATACGTTCGGTTCGGAAGCGCAAAAACAGAAATATCTGGCGCCGCTTGCAAGGGGCGAATCCTTTGGCGCGTGGGGCTTGACCGAAGCCGGCGCGGGTTCTGACGCATCGGGCACCCGCACCAATGCCATTCGTTCAAACGACGGCTGGCAAGTCAACGGCTCAAAGAATTTCATCACGCACGCGATCGCCTGCCACACTTTGGTTGCGGTTGCCGTAACCGACAAGGAAAAAGGCAACAAAGGAATTTCGGCATTTATCTTTGACAAATCAATGACCGGTTTTCGCTCGGACAAAAAAGAAAACAAGCTCGGAATGCGGGCCTCGGAAACGGCTTCGGTGGTCTTTGAAGATTGCTATGTGCCGGACGAAAACCGTCTCGGCAATGAAGGCGAAGGTTTTTTGCAATGTATGCAAATCTTGGATGGCGGAAGAATTTCCATCGCCGCGCTGTCGGTTGGCATCGCACAGGGCGCGTTTGAAGCGGCGGTCAAATATTCCAAAGAACGCCGGCAGTTCGGCCAGCCGATTGCCGAATTTCAGGCGATTCAATTCAAGCTCGCCGATATGGCGACGCAGATCGAAGCGTCGCGCCTTCTCACACTGCAAGCCGCCTTTTTGAAAGATGCGGGGAAAAAGGTTACGCAGCAATCGGCAATGGCGAAACTTTTCGCGTCGGAAACGGCCGTCCGCGTGGCGGAAGAATCAATCCAGATTCACGGCGGTTACGGCTACACCAAAGATTATCCGGCGGAAAAATACTGGCGCGATTCAAAGCTCTGCACGATCGGCGAAGGCACCAGCGAGATTCAACGGCTGGTTATCGCCAAATCTTTACTGAAAGCGTAAGCATTTAAAATATAGCTTTTCGATAAAAGCGAGCTAAATATTTAACCCGCTTTTTTAATGTTAAATTCGTGAAACAATTCCGGTATTTTTGATGTTTCACGTTGCACGAATGAAACAAATTTGATAATATATCTTCGCTCTCTAAAACAACCCGATTAAATTCAAACTAAACCAAAAGGAGAAATAAAATTATGAGTACAGGAACTGCCAAATCAACGAATATTGCTAATGGATTGATTGCGGAATTAACCCAAGAAGCCGCCACCACGCGCAAAATATTGGAAAGAATTCCGGTGGAAAAATACGATTACAAACCGCACGAAAAATCAATGACGATGATTCGGCTGGCAACGCACGTTGCCGAGATGATTGATTGGATCCCCGAAACCTGCACAAAAGACGAACTCGACTTTGCCACTATGGATTACAAACCGTTTGAGCCGCAAACGACTGCTGAATTGGTTGAATTTCATGACAAAAATATTGCTGCCGCGCTTGAAGCATTGAAAAATACTTCGGACGAAGATATGCACAAAGATTGGTCGCTCAAAAACGGCGAAACGACCTATTTTACAATGACGAAGATCGCTTGCTTACGCACAATGTGCTTCAATCACATCTGGCATCATCGCGGACAGCTTTCGGTTTATCTGCGTCTGAATGATATTCCCGTTCCTTCGATTTACGGCCCGTCGGCCGACGAAGGTCAGATGTAAAGCAAAGATAAACAAATTAATTCGATAAAAAATCTAACCGCATTAAACGTGGTTAGATTTTTTTTTGAGCCGTTGAGTCAATCAAAGCAGATTGATTCCGATTGCATTTAACCCTTCCAAAAGTTAAACTTTCATCGAATAATGCCCGACATTCACATAAAATATTTCAAGATCTGCGGTCTTTTAGTCTGCCTGTTTCTCTTTGATTCATGTCAAAACGCGACCGAAAAAGACAGCAATCTCTTGAACCGGGACAAACAATCGTTAGCCGAATTAAACCGCGTCAATCAGATAATTTCGAGCGGGCAGTTAATCACGCAAAACGAGGTTGATTCAGTGCAAAAAATCCGCGAAAAATATCCGTCGGCACCGGTCGTCCGGCAGATTTTACAATCGGCTTTGATCCGGCGCGAAGATTGGCAGACGGCGGCCGATTTGATCAGCCAAATTCCCGAATTGCAGCGGACGGATGAAGAAAAAAACAATCTCGCGAAAATTTACCTGAAACTCGGACGCTATGAAGATGTTTTGCGAATCGTCAATCCGCTCTTGGAGAAAAATCCGGCGGATATTG
>JBDTZT010000020.1:0-14048 GCA_040005005.1 Actinomycetota bacterium | reverse complement strand
GTCATCCAATCTTTGTGCGTCACGATTATCAGCTCGCCATTGTGCGCCGTTGTCGTCAATGAGGACGGATCGTTCTGAATGATCGAATCAGCCGTTAAAATTGCCGAGTCTTCCGCCGCAAAAACTGCCCGACCGCGATTTGACGGTAATGTTACGCTGTAATTTCCGCTATTGTTATCAATTCTTAAATTTGTCAGCAAAGTCGGATTATCAGGATATGAGAGGTCAAAAACCCGGATGTTCGGTGAAGTAAATCCCGATACGGTGCTGGAGTGGTAATTTGCGGTATAAAACGAAACGCGGTTTTGATTTGCTTCGAATTTACGCGAGTAATTTACTTTGATTGATTCGGTCAAGTCAATATCGCCCGAACCGCCGTAAGTCTGCAATTGCAAAGTATTTGTGCCTTCGCGTAAAACGCTTGTTGATAGACGAAAAGAACCGCGCATCAATACTTTTCCGTCGCCGCTGATCGGATCCATCGGCTCGCCATTAATCGTCGCAACAACTTGGTGCGGCGTACTCGTAATACCTTGAATATTAAGGTCAACCGAGCATTTTGAAATACTAAAATCCACACCGGTTAAGTTAAAGGTCAAAGTCGTGATTGCCGGAGTCGGCGAACTAGAACCGACAATTGCTACATTACTAAAGAAATTTTCATCATCGCCGTTTAAGATGTCGGCCGGAATATAAATTTGGCGGTATTTTTGGCTAAACGATTGGAAATAACTATTTGATGGAACAATTCCCGAAAGCGGACGCAGCACGGTCGTCCCGATTCGCTTGCCGTCCTGACCGCCGGCAATCAAATAATAAACTTTGGTCGCACTTTCCAAAGTGTCAATTCCCTTGCCGTAAAATTCGATGTAAGAATCGTTTGCGCCGATATTGATGGATTGCTCTTTGCCGTCCATATACAATTGCCACAGATTGCCTGGCGTATTGACGTTAAACCCGGCATTTTGCAATTCGGTGCGCGAAACGCGGTAAATACCTTCCTGCTTAACACCGATTTTGACACCGGCTTGCGCGGCGACCCAACGCTGTATGTTGATATCGGGCGGCAGCGTGTTGGCTGTTATCTCTCTTTGCAAATCGGCCGGTAAATTAACCAAATTATTTTCGACCGTCGGTTTGGTTTCTTCCGTTCTTTTTCGCAATTGATCCGATGTAGAACCGGCAATGTCTGCTAAATTACCGATATATTTCGGATAAAACTGTTCAAAACTCTGTCTTTGCCCATTTAAGCCGAGGCTTTCAATGTAATAAGAACTGTTGAAATCACCTTTCGGATCGAAATAAGAATATTTTCCGCCGTAAACGACGGCTTCGGTTGAAGTCAACGAAGCGCCACCGATGATTGACGGACTGACGAGTTCCGTTCCTTTTTCACCGGTTCGATAGACATAAAACCCAAAATTTTGCGATTCGGTTGCGGTTTGCCACTCGATGTAAACGCCGTTTCCATCTGAGAAGGCATCGGCGCTACTAAGTTTCACATTCGATGGCGGCAAATTCCTTGGCGCAGAAACTTTTTTATTTCTGATGTTTCTGGTTTTTTGTGAGAAAATCGGAAGAATTGCCGTCAGGCACAAAATGACGATGACCGATAAAGAAAATGATTTTTTCATACTTTTGAACTCCTCTCCGAAAACAAACAGATGTTTCGGAGAATAAAATTGTCTAAAACTAAGCCGAGTGAATAATTATCTTTCAAATTTACTCTATTTTTGAATAAATTCCAAGATTTTTTGTTGTTAATAAACAACTAATGGTGTCGAATCTTTAAAAAAGACTTTATTTTTTTTGAAAGTTTGCCGTTTTTTCCGTAATGTTAAATAAAAAAACTCTTTACTTAAATCCAATTATGAAGAAAATTAACCGACAAACAGCATTTCTCGTTTTATTACTTTTCTGTCTGAATTTATTCCCATCGCCGCAAAAAACATTTGGCGCGTGGCGTGAACCGGTCCGTGCCAAACACGCCATCGTCGCCTCACAGCACGAATTAGCTTCAAAAATCGGCGTTGAAATAATGAAAAAAGGAGGCAATGCGGTTGATGCGGCAGTTGCTGTCGCTCTTGCTTTGGCAGTCGTTTATCCCGAGGCCGGAAATCTGGGCGGCGGCGGATTTATGCTGATGCGTTTCAAAGACGGAAAAACGGCGGCGATTGATTACCGCGAAATGGCACCGCTCGCGGCCAGCCGTGATGTTTTTGTTGATAAAAGCGGTGATTTGATAAAAGGAGAAGGTTCTTCAACAGTCGGTTATCGCGCTTCCGGCGTTCCGGGAACACCCGCCGGACTTGATTTAGCATATCAGAAATTCGGCTCGAAGAAAATAACTTTTAAAGATTTAGTTGAACCGGCACGGCTTTTGGCGCAAAATGGTTACGTTTTGAGCTATCGTTTGACGGAACTTTTCAAATCTTATAAAAACACGCTCGAAAAATACGAGGACAGCAAAAAGATTTTCCTCAACGGCGGCAAAATGTTTGAAGAAGGCGATATTTTCAAACAACCCGAACTCGCCCAAACGCTTGCGCGGATGCAAAAATTTGGCGCCAAAGAATTTTACACGGGACGCACAGCGCAGCTTATCGCCGACGATATGAAGCGCAACAATGGTTTAATCACGCTTGAAGACTTGAAAAATTATCAGGCGAAAGAACGCATACCGCTTAAAGGAAGTTATCGCGGTTATGAAATTATTACGATGCCGCCGCCGAGTTCGGGCGGAATCGTGATGCTTCAGATTTTGAATATGCTCGAAAATTACGACCTTCGTAAAATGGGTTACAATTCCGCGCAAAAATATCATCTGTTGGCCGAAGCGATGCGCCGCGCTTTTGCCGACCGCGCCGAATTTATGGGCGATCCCGATTTTGCCAAAGTTCCGACCACGCAGCTGATTGATAAAAATTACGCCAAAAAACGTGCCGAAACAATTAATCTGACGCAAGCCTCAAAAAGCGAGGACATTAAAGCGGGCGAAATCACTTTTGCGGAAGGAACGGAAACAACCCATTTCACGATTGCTGACGGCGATGGAAATGTCGTGACAAACACTTTTACAATCAATGATTTATACGGTTCACGGGTAACGGCCAAAGGAACGGGCGTGTTGCTTAACGACGAAATGGACGATTTTGCGGCGCGTCCCGGAAAGGCGAATATGTTCGGATTGATTCAGGGCGAAAATAATTCCGTGCAGCCGAAAAAACGTCCGCTTTCTTCGATGACGCCGACGATTGTCCTGCGCAAAGACGGTTCGCCATGGTTTGCGCTCGGCGCCCGCGGAGGACCGCGAATTATCACCGCGGTTTTGCAATCGGTCATTAATATGATTGATTACGATATGAATATTCAGCAAGCGATTGACGCGCCGCGCATCCATCAGCAATGGTTTCCCGACGAAATAGTCTATGAACCGCTCGGTATGTCGCCCGATACGCTGATGGTTTTAGAAAATCTCGGACAAAAATTTGCCGATAAGCCTGCGAATGTCGCCTCGGCGACCGGAATTGCGATTGAAGAAAAAACGGGCGTAAAATTCGGCGCGATTGATTCGAGAAGCGATGGCGAAGCAATTGGTTATTAAATGAGAAGTGCGAAATGCGAAGTGAACTCTTATTTCTCACCTTTTATTTTTCATTTGATTAATCTTTTTCCAATAATTTTGTTGTTCCGTCGGTAACGCTGTTGGGAACCAAATCATTTGTATCGCGCCAATTTCCTTGAATTGGTGGAACATAACCCGAAATCGGAATTGATTGCTGAGGCGGTAGCGCATTTGCCTGCGGTTTTTTGTTCAATAATTTCTGCGCCGTTTGGATAACATTTTCTTCCAGAGTTTTATCCGCCGGATTTCCCGATTCAAAAATCAGCGCGTAAATCATTCGGACAATTCCGCCGACAAAGAAAATAATCGCCGCCAAACCGATAATTTCTTCAGGAAACCGAATTAACAACGACAAGACTCCCAAAAGCGGAACCAGAAAAATACCTAACAAAAACCAGGCACCGCCTTGCTTTAAACCTCTTTTGCGCGGTGTCAGCAGTTTTACGTTCGCCGATTGTAATTGTTGATTCAGACCGCCGGTGATCACAATTTCGGAAATTCCCGTCATCAAAAAGCCGCACCGCGAGCAAAATCTTGTTTGATTTGAAATCTGTTCCTGACCGCACCGCGGACAATATACTTTCATAAGCTTACCTTCAAATATTATTCGTCTTTCTGCAACAACCTGGTCGTTCCCTCCGTCACGCTATGCGCAACCAGATCGCCCGTATCGGGTGCTTTCCACGAACCGGCCGTCGGCGGCTCATAACTTGAAACAGGTTGGCTTGTTTGCGGCGGTAAAGCCGTTTGAGCGCGTTTTCCGGCTAAGAATTTCGGTGCATAATTTTCATTGGACAATGCCGTTTGAGCTGGAAACAATTTTGTTTCGTTTTGCAAAAAAAACCAGGACAAAAGTGTTATCAAAAGTCCGCCGACAAAACCGATGATGGCTAAGGCGGCAACCAATTGTTTCGGTGCGCCGGTAATAGCCGCTAACGGAAGTAATAAACAAGTAATTATGACAAACCATAAAAGCGAGATTTTTAATCCTAATTTGCGCGTTACTAATTTTTTGCTTTTGTGTAAATCAGCCAGCTGCGGCAAAAAACCGTCGTTTACAAGAACTTCTGAAACAAGTCCGAGCGGAAAGCCGCAACGCGAACAATATTTTATTTCTTCCGAAACCTGTTGTTGACCACAGCGCGGACAGTGCATTTTTTTCTCCAAAAACTCGAAAATCCGTAAGACCCAAGCCTTAACGAATTTTTACACGAAATAGTTCGTAATGCAATTGAGTTCCAAATCTCAAGTTCCAAGTTCCAAGTCTCAGGTTTAAGATTGAAAACCAAACCGACTTGGAACTTGGGACTTAAACGAAGCGCGGCAGTTTTTCGTCGGAAAACATTTGAAAAACGGCAAAGGCGCGACCTTGATAATGCGCGGCGCGAGCAATTGTCTCAAGCAATATCTCAAATATTGATTTGAATTTTTCCGGCGCGGGGATTTCGCGCCCCAAATCTTCGTCAGACGCAAAAAACTTAAAACCTTTTTTTCGCGTTTCTTCGACTTCGAGGAGATATTCCAGTATCAGTTCATTTGTCGAAAGCTGTTCGGGCAGAGTCCATTCAAACGGATCGTCCCAGAGCCGCGTCATAATTCCGCCGAAGGTTTGCTCGATCGCCGCCGCCGCCCGCAAAATATATTCGCCGCACGAATTGACGGGAAACAGCGTATCGTTTCGGCGCGGCTGCCAATAAAGTTTTGCGGCGGGAACGAGTTTGATAAATTCAACGGAGCGCGTGTGAATTTTCAGAAATTGTATTTCAATGGTTTCGATTAGATTTTTCATAAAAAAAGAGAACGACAAGATTTTAACTTGCCGTTCTCTTTTTGTCATTCGTCTTTGAACTCAGATTACAGATTTCAAATTCCAATTTGTAAAATCTATTAATCCGGAATCATAAATCTACTTTCCACGAAACTTTCGGTCTTCTTCCGTAATTCCGAGACCATAATTTTTTCCGTTATAGTTCAAACCGTTTTGAAGCTTGCCCCGGACACCGACTTCCGTGCCTTTCGACGGAACGCTTTTTTCGGTGTAAACCCAAATCGAACCGGTTCCGTCATCAACTTTATAAACGCCGCCGCGAATATTCGTGAGCGGAATGTTGATTCCGTAAGCGTCGCGCACAACTCCTGCAACGACGACCTCTTTGTTTTGATATTTTGATGGATTAGCTTCAATATCCGCAATGCTTTTGCGTTCGGGACAAGCCGCTCCAAATAATCCGATCGTCAAGAGCAGCCCGACCAAAAACACACTTGTTTTCTTCTTCATTAAATTTTCCTCGCTGTTTAAGATAAAACTACGGGAGAGTTGTTTTTTCAGTCATAAAGATTCAATTTCGGCGCGAAAGTTTGCCAAATATTTCAAATTTTGCGATGCTTTGTTTGTTCTTTTTCTAAACATCTTCCGAAAAGGTAAAAAATGACAATTGCAACGCCTCAAACTTTGCGTGAAAAGTTTACCTATACTTCGAGCCTCGCGGCAGATGTTTGGTCGCCGAAACCAAATTCCGGGGCTTACGAATGGTGGTATTTCGACGCCCTCAGCGACGACGGACGCGATGCAGTGGTCGTTATCTTTCTCGACAATTTTATTTTTTCGCCGCGTTATAATAAAAGACTCGGAAGTCGGAAGTCGAAAGCCAAGAGTCACATTGAAACCAATCCGCAATCTGCAATTCCAATTCCCAAATCAAATGTTCCCGCGGTTGCGTTTACCTATTACCGCGACGGAAAACCTGTCTACCGGGCAATCAATGAATTTAACGCGGATGAATTTTCCGCGTCGGAAGATGAACCTTCGTGCAAGATCGGCGAAAACTTTTTTCGATTTGAAGCCGCGCCCTACGGTTCGGGGTATTTTATTTCGATCAATGCCAAATTGAGAAAGAATTTTCATCTTGACGCCCAGCTTGAATGGGTTTCGATTGAAAGCGATTTTTCACCCGGCAAAGCCATCAACTCAGACAACGCCCACATTTGGAATTTAGCCGTTTCGCGGGCTGATGTTTCGGGGAAAATAAATATCAAAAACGGGCAAGGAAAGGAACTCAATGTCATACAGTTTCGCGGAACGGGTTATCACGACCACAACTTCGACAACCGCTGGCTGCCCGGAACCGTGCGGGATTGGCAATGGGGCCGAGCCCATTTCAGTGACGCAACCGCCGTTTTTTATCGTTATAAAGAGTGGGGCGAAGATTCGGCAACCACCAAACTTTTTATGATCCGCGACGGCGAAATGCGGGCCTGCGACGCCGATTATGATGAACAACAGTTTGCGCGTAGTATTTACGGCATCAAATACCCGCAACGCCTGACTTTTTTAACGGAAGACAATATTCGTTTGCGCGTCAAACAGACTAAAATCATTGATTCCAGTTTTTTTTACCTGCGTTTTCTTTCAGAAATGACGCTCACCCTGCGTGACGGGAATCCGCACAAATCTATCGGCATCACCGAATATCTCAACCCGAAAGCATTAAAATACCGCTGGCTCGACTGGCTCGTCAATATGCGAATCGGACGCGGCGGCAAGAGTGCTTTTTTAAAGTAGGCAAAAATAAATAAGAAATGAGCAGTGAGCATTGAAAACCTACATCACTGCTCACTGCTCATTTCTCACCTAAAAACTATTGCTTATTTCCCAACTTAACCGCCGTGCCGTAAGCCAGAACTTCGGTCGAACCCTGAGTAAATTCGGTGGCATCGTAGCGCATACAGATAATTGCGTCGGCGCCGAGTTCCTGTGCGTGCTGGACCATTCTTCCAAAGGCTTCCTGCCGCGCCGCTTCGCAGACCCGCGTCCATTCTTCGATGTTGCCGCCGCCGAGAGCCTTTAAACCGCCGATAAAACCTGCGCCGATGCTCGTGGCCCGGACGACAATTCCGCGCACAACACCCAAATACTGGATGATATTGCCCATTTCCACATTATTTCCGGTCGTTACAATCATAGCTGAATTCTCCTTTTTTGAACTTTAATTTGAAACTTTGAAACAAAGTGTAATGCGACTTTTTCTATATGTAAAACGCAGAAATACGCGAATTCAGAGAAACGAAATTTTACTAAAAATTTTCGACCTGGCAAACACAAAAAAGGTGCGATATTGAAACCTTGAGCGTTCATTGCCGCTCGCGTCGGACGGTCTTCCGTCAGGAAAACAATCTAATTTATTTTTGTGTGAGTGCTTAACTATGGTCAGCCTTCCAATATTTTAGAATCTAATGCCGGTAATTTGCGGAAAAATGCCCGGCACTGAGGCAGGTCAGTGTAGCAAATTGCCCGACCTTCTAATTCTACCATCTCACCAAGATGAAAATCGTCCAATCTATTGTTTGGTTTAGCTCAAAACTCAACTCACTGTGATGATGGCACTGTATTCGCCTCAACCGGTTGGGGAAATGCGCTTTTTTCTCAAACAAAACAATGAAATTATTAATTGCCGAAGATAAAAAAAATTTCCCGGCATATTATTTAACTTTCGTTAACAAAGTAGGGTGAGCTGCCAATTATTCTCGCCGTTGGCGACACGCCGCAAGCGGTCAAATAACCGAAAAAGCAGCGACCGAAAGACAAAAAAAACACGCTCCCGGAGCCGCCCATAAAAACTGAAGCGGACGCGCCGGAAATATTACCGGAAATATTAAAGGAAACCCCAAAGCCGACACCGGACATTAAACCGGCAAGAAAAAATACACTTTTACCGACGGCGGCGAACTGATGAATTATTTTCTCTCCGATTCACTCCAGTTTTTTGGTGAAAAGGGGCGAAGTTGGGTGGGGACGAGTCTGGGTCTGAACGATACCGGCACGAGCCGACATCTCCGATGATGTCGGCAATCGCGTCAAGCGAGCCTCTCTCGAATGCGCGAGCCGGTTATGAATTAATTACTATATTCCCCGGACGCTTCTTCTGGCGGAACTTTTATGCTTCGGACTGGTTTTGATTCCGAAAAAATCATTGGAAAAGACTGATGTTTAATTTACGTTCATCTTTGGCGGCGAAGTGGCTGATTTATCAAATCGTCGGCTTCGGTCTGATTTTGGGTTTGGCCGGGATCTTCCAATATCGCAGCATCCGCGATGCGTCATATAAAGACGTCAAAGATTCGGCCGCGGCTGTCAGTAATTCCGTTCAGGAATTGCTGGTTGAAAATCCGGATTTATTCAACGCCAAAACTCTTCAGCCGGTGTTGCTTCGGCTGACGAAAAAAATTCCCAACATCAAGCATATCGGCGTCATTGACCAATCACGCCAAATTATCGTTGATTCAGACAACAATAATTTGGCGGTCGGAGAGCCCATTGACCAGAATATGATCAATGAATTGCTTCAGGGGGACGGCGATGAAAGCTTGTTTTACGAATCCGGCGAAGAAAAATTTCTCCGTTTGAGCTACTCGGTCGAAGGACCTTATGACCAAGCCCGCCAAAGCAAAATCGTCGGCGTGATGATTCTTGATATGGATCTCTCGGACACGGAAGAACAAATCAGCACGACTTTTCGGCGAACAATGCTGCTGCTGACCGGATTGTTTTTTTTGTTCTGGATTGTCCAGTATATTTTAGCCAGACGCGGTTTTCTGCGCTGGCTGAATCTTTTAACTTCAACCGCCGAGCGTTTTGGCAAGGGCGATTTATCCGTGCGGGCGAATGTCGGAACCAAAGACGAAATCGGTCAACTTGGCGGAGCTTTTAATCGGATGGCCGCGGAAGTCGAAAAATCCGAGACCGTGCTGAAAACAGAAATCCACGAACGTCAGCGGATTGAAGAAGAACTCAAGACGAATGCCGCGCGGATGGCGGAAGCGCAGGCGATTGCGCATATCGGCAGTTGGGAATTTGAAATTGCGCCGAATAAGGTTAAATGGTCGGATGAGCTTTACAATATTTTCGGTTTGATTCCGCAGGAATACAACGGAACATATGAAGGATATTTGGAATGCGTTCATCCCGTTGATCTCGAACGGGTAAAAAGAACGCTCGAACAGGCGATCCGCGAAAAAAAATATACCGCCTATGATTATCGCATCGTCAGACCCGACGGCACGGTGCGCGCCGTTTACGCCAACGGTGTCGTGACGGTTGATGAAAACGGCGCGGCGGTAAAAATGAGCGGAACGCTTCAGGACATCAGTGAACGGATCGAAGCGGAAAACGCACTTCGACAAAGTGAGGAGAAAAACCGCGAGCTCATCAAGAATGCCAGCGATATTATCTACACATTGGATCTGGCGGGCCGCTTTACCTCGCTTAACCGGGCGGGCGAACGGCTCATCTGCTATACGGAGGAGGAAGCGATGCAGATGAAAATCGCCGACGTGATGAGTCGCGAAGATGCCGCACGGGTGCATCAGGGAATCGTCAATTGTAAAAACGCGGAACTGCCCGATTTCGAGCTGGAAATTATCGCCAAAGACGGCGGCCGGGTAACTCTCGACATCAGCAGTCGTTTGATTTTTAATGACGGCGAGCGCATTGGCTACCAAGGTATCGGGCGCGACGTGACCAAGCGCCGGGAAGCAGAAATTCAGTTAAAAAACAGTGAAGAATTTAACCGCAGTATTTTTGAAAACAGTCCCGACTGCGTTATGATTCTGGAGTTTGACGGCACTCTTCATTCAATGAACACCAATGGGCGGTGCATTATGGAGATTGATGACCTCGCGCCCTTGATCGGAGAAGTCTGGGTTGATTTCTGGCAAGGCGAAGAAAACAAAACCGCGCGCAATGCGGTTGACGAGGCGCGAAACGGTCGGAGCGGAAATTTTGAAGGTTTTTGCAAAACCGCCAAAGGCACGATGAAATACTGGGATGTTTCGGTCGCGCCGATTTTCGATGCGGCCGGAAAACCTTGCCGTTTGATTTCGACGTCGCGCGATATTACCGAGCGCCGCCGTGTCGCCGAAGATCTTCAGGCGAGCGAAACGCAGCTGACCGAAGCGCAGGCGATCGCACACGTCGGCAGTTGGGAGTGGGATATTGCCGAAAACAAAGTCAACTGGTCGGACGAGCTTTTTCGCATCTTCGGTTTGATACCGCAGGAAATAGACATAACCTTGGAAACGTATTTGAGTTTTGTTCATCCTGACGACCGCGAATTTGTCACGAAATCCGTTGAGCGGGCGATAAGCGAGAAAATTTACTATGAAACGGACAATCGCATCATCCAGCCGGACGGAACCGTGCGGGTTATTCGCGGAAACGCACTCGTCATTGTTGACGAAAATGGCTTTCCGGTGAAAATAACCGGAACTTCACAGGATATTACCGAACGAAAACTGATCGAAGATGAACTCAAAAAGACACGCGACGCGGCGATCGAATCGGCGCGGCTGAAATCGGAATTTCTCGCCAACATGAGCCACGAAATCCGTACGCCGATGAACGGCGTGATCGGAATGACCGGATTGCTGCTCGATACGAAATTAGATGAGGAGCAGTTTGATTATGCCGAAACAATTCGCACAAGCGCCGATTCTCTGCTGACAATCATCAACGACATTCTTGACTTTTCAAAAATCGAAGCCGGCAAGCTGCATTTTGAAAAATTAGATTTTGATGTGCGAAATATCGTCGAAGCAACCGTCGGATTGCTCTCCGAACGAGCGCAGAGCAAGGATCTCGAGCTGGTTTCGCTCGTCGCCAGCGATGTTTTCACGCTGGTCAGCGGCGACGCGGGACGCTTAAAACAAGTACTTGTAAATCTTTTGAGCAATGCCGTTAAATTTACCGAGCGCGGCGAAGTAACCGTTCGCGTCAGTAAAGAAACCGAAACCGAAACACACGAAACCATTCGATTTGAAGTGCGCGACACGGGCATCGGCATTTCCGCCAAACAGCAGAAAAATCTGTTTCAGGCTTTTGTTCAAGCCGATGGCTCGACGACGCGCAAATATGGCGGAACGGGTTTGGGATTGGCAATTTCCCGACAAATCATTGAAATGTTGGGCGGCGAAATTGGTCTCGAAAGCACGTCCGGTCAAGGTTCGACCTTTTGGTTTGTCATCCGCCTGGAGAAACAATCGCTTGCTCGGGTCGCTGCTTCACAGACCGATCCGCTCGCTGATTTACACAATTTACGCGTGCTGATTGTGGATGACAACCGCACCAACCGCAAAATTTTGAATCATCAAACCACTTCGTGGGGAATGATTCCGCACGAAGCCGAAAACGGTCTGATCGCGCTCGAATCACTTCGCGCCGCCGTGCAGACGGGCGAGCCTTTCGATGTCGCCCTGCTTGATTATAATATGCCCGAAATGGACGGTTTCAAGCTCGCGCGGACAATCAAATCGGACGCGCGGATTTCCGCCGTGCGGCTTGTTTTGATGCCGTCTTTCGGCACTCGCGGCGATGGGCAGACGGCGCGTCAAATCGGAATTGCAGCTTATCTGATGAAGCCCGTTCGCCAATCACAGCTTTTTGATTGTCTCGCCACGGTGATGAGCAAGATCGAAGCCCCTGATTCCGGTGCCTTTACTCAAAACAATTTGATTACGCAGCATACTCTCATCGAAAACGAATTTGCGATGCAGACGCGAATTTTGATTGCCGAGGATAATCCGGTCAATCAAAGAGTAGCGAAGCGGCAGGTTGAGAAACTCGGTTATCGGGCTGATCTCGTCGGCAACGGCATTGAGGCTCTGGCCGCCCTTGCCGTCGTTTCATATGACATGGTGTTGATGGACTGCCAGATGCCGGAAATGGACGGCTACGCGGCAACCGCCGAAATACGCCGCCGCGAAGGAGCCGACAAACACACAATTATCATTGCCTTAACGGCAAACGCGATGGAAGGCGAACGAAAAAAATGTTTCGCTGCCGGAATGGATGATTATTTGAGCAAACCGGTCAAACTCGAAGAACTGCAAAAACTACTCCACCGCTGGCAGCCGCAACCCGCCGGACACAACGCCGTCAGGCAATCTTCGCCGCCGGTGGATATCAATCGTCTGCGGGACGTAGCGGGCGATGATGAAGAATTGATGCGCGAGCTCGTTGAGATTTATTTACGACAGATGTCGGAAAATATCGAAAAATTAAAAGCAGCCTTTGAAACAGGCGGAACGGATGAAATAAAACGCCTTGCGCATACGATGTTCGGCAGCAGCGCGACCTGCGGCATGACCGCCGTTGCTGATCCCTCACGCGAACTGGAACAAGCCGATTACGGCGCGGATCGCCTTGCTGAGGCGTTGCCCTTGATTGACCGGATTGAAAAAGGATTTGCGGACATAACTATCTTTCTTAAAGATTTTTACACCGTAAAATAATTAAATAAAGAACTGACCGCCGTTTTTTTTGTCTGCAACGCGAACAGCGCGGGAGTCGAGATATGAGAATTTTAATTGCCGAAGATGATATGGTTTCGCGGCGCGTCCTTGAAATGACGCTCGTCAAATGGGGGCACGAAACAATAATCGCCGAGAACGGCGAACAGGCTCTGGCTGTACTGCAAAAAGACGACGCGCCGCCCCTCGCGATTCTCGATTGGATGATGCCCGAAATTGACGGCGTGGATGTCTGCCGCGAAGTCCGCAAATTTCCCGGGGCGACACCGACCTATATTATTTTGCTGACTGCTAAAACCGAAAAAGCAGATGTCGTCAGAGGCTTCGAAGCCGGTGCCGACGATTATCTGACAAAGCCTTTTGAACGTCTGGAACTGCGCGCCCGCATTGAGGTCGGGGTGCGGATGGTCAATTTGCAAAAGAAGTTGTTTGACCGGGTTGAAGAATTAAATCACACCCTCAACGAACTCAAAAATGCCGAAGGGAAAATCCGCAATCTCCTGATAACCGATGATTTAACCGGTCTCTATAACCGGCGCGGCTTTCTCACGCTTACCAAACAACTCCGAAAAATGGCGCGAAGAACAAAAAGTCCCTTTTCGCTTGTTTATGCCGATATGGACGGCTTGAAACAAATCAACGACACCTATGGACATCAGTCAGGCTCGGAAGCACTGCAGCAGATTGCCCGGATTTTGAAAAAAAGTTTTCGGGATTCGGATATTGTCGGGCGTCTCGGCGGAGATGAATTTACCGTCTGCGTTCCCGACACAGACACCTTTAACATTCACGTTCCGCTCGCCCGACTGGAAAAAAATTTATGTCAATACAACCGGGATAAAACCCACGCCTACGAGCTTTCGTTGAGCATCGGCGCCGTCTGTATCAGACCCGACGATGATTCTTCGACCGAAGAACTGCTGATTGAGGCTGACAAAATAATGTATGAGAATAAAAAGCTGAAGCGCTACGCGGCGAAGGTAACCACAATCTAATGTGAACAATCGCGCTTTCCGATGCCCTGCGAACTGATAATCATCTTTTCAAAATTCAAACAACAATTCTTCCATTTTCAACTGCCGGTCTGAAGTCATAAAATTTTAAAATTTTTCCCTAAATT
>JBDTZT010000459.1:0-4148 GCA_040005005.1 Actinomycetota bacterium | reverse complement strand
AAGACGATATTGTGCGGATTCAGGATGATTTCGGGCGTTAATTTGAATCTGTCACACCGGTCAACAAGGTAAAGCCGTTTGGCGTTGTTTAATCAGAAACCAGAGGTTTTGAAACCAACAAAATCAGAATTCCGCGAAATCGGGCGGAATAATCTGAAAAATTCCGATGGTTTTTTACCGTTACTGCGTCTATCGTAAATTTCGTCTTGACAAAATTCTGTGTTAGAATTTTTACTAAATCGATTTAGTAGATTGCCAGAATCAATTTTACCTTTTAAGATAAGAATAAGTTATGGTTAGACGAATAAATCTAAAAAGAGCTAATGTTGCACGTTCAAATACAATTCGTGACATTAATCGTCAAATCATCCTCAATTACGTTCGCGAAGAAGGTCCGATTTCGCGGGCCGACATTGCCAAAATTACCGCGCTTCAGCGTTCGACGGTTTCATTAATCGTCGAAGAATTATTAAACACCGGATTGATCGAAGAAGTTTACGGCGAATCTTCGGGCGGACGACCGCCGCAATTGCTTTCACTCAAAACTTCGCACGCGGTCGCGATCGGCGTTGATTTGGGCAAGAAAACCACAATTGTGGCAACCACAGATTTGAGCGGACGGCTGCTCGAGCAGGAAGAATTTGCGACCGACAAGGATTTCAACAAAACGATTGACCGCGTGATTGAAAGCGCGAAGCATTTTATCAAGAAAAACAGCGGTTCGATTGAAGGCATCGGAATAAGTTTGCCCGGAATGGTCGAATCATGGACGGGCGATGTTTTAGTGATTCCGCACCTTGACTGGCATCGTCCGAAAGTTGCCGAAATTGTCCGGCAAGCAACCGGATTGCCCGTCAAAATTGAAAATGACGCGAATGCGGTGGCGCTTGCGGAACTGTGGTTCGGTCGTCCCGAAATCAACAACGTTCGCGATTTTATTCTGGTTTATATTACCAACGGGATCGGGACAGGCGTCGTTTTCGACGGGCAAATTTATCGCGGCAAAGGCGGAGTCGCCGGCGAATTCGGACATATGACGATTGGCAGCGACGCGCCGATTGCCTGCGCCGCGGGAAGTCATAATTGCTGGGAAGCGTTTGCTTCCGAACGCGCGGCACTGGCGCGGTACGTTAATCTATCGGGAAACTGCAACGGAAGTCAGAAAATAACTTTTGTCGAGCTGGTTGACCTTGCCTTGATAGGCGACGAAAAAGCGGTCGCGGCATTAAAGGAAACCGCGCATTATATCGGCATCGGCATTTCCAATCTGATTCAAGGCTTGTCGCCCGAAGTGACGGTTGTCACCGGAACGATTGTCCGTGCCTGGAAACTGATCGCCAAAGAAGTCGAAGCGGCGGCGGAAAGCGCGATTTGTCAAGGCTATCCGACAGTCAACATAATGGCTTCGACGCTCGGTTCTTACCCGACCTTGATGGGCGCGTTCAGCCTGGTTCTCGCCGATAAATTCGCGTCCGTTTCAATTACTTAAAATTTTCCTAACAAATTCGCGGCAGTTGTTCGCCGGCGAGCATATCAACGATGCGCGTGCCGCCAAAGGCGGTCGTCATTGAAACGATGCCCTGCGGTTCGGCTTTGACTTCGCCGATGATGCACGCGCCTTGACCGCACGGATTTTGCTTCATTCGGTCGAGAAGCGCATCCGCAATTTCAGCGGAAACAATCGCAATCAGTTTTCCTTCGTTGGCGACATAAAGCGGATCAAGACCTAAAATTTCACACGCGCCTTTGACTTCTTCGCGAACTGGAATCAGTTCTTCGCGGATTTCGATACAAACGTCCGAACTCATCGCGATTTCGTTTAAGGTCGTTGCCACGCCGCCGCGGGTCGGGTCGCGCAAGGCGTGAATTTGGTCAATCGAATTTAGTTTTGCCGCTTCGTCAATCATTTCCGAGACGAGCGAATTTAAACTCGCGGTGTCGCTTTCGATGTCGGTTTCCAGATCCAATTCGCCGCGCGCAATCAAAATCGTCGTGCCGTGGTCGCCGATCGTGCCGCTGACGATAACTTTGTCGCCGACTGCGGCGCGTGAAGCCGAAATTTCCGCATCGGTTTCAATCACGCCGACGCCTGCCGTGTTGATAAAAATCTTGTCCGCGCTGCCTTTTTGGACGACTTTCGTGTCGCCCGTAACGATCTGGACGTTCGCCTCCAAAGCGGCTTTTTGCATCGAAGCGCAAACGCGCCGCAAATCTTCAATCGGAAAACCTTCTTCGATGATAAATCCGGCGGATAAATAAAGCGGACGCGCACCGCTCATCGCCAAATCATTGACCGTGCCGTGAATTGAAAGTGCGCCGATGTCGCCGCCGGGGAAAAATATCGGGTCAACGACGTAAGAATCGGTCGTAAAAGCGAACTTTTTCGCGCCGTTCGGGATTTCAAAAACGGCTTGGTCTTCGAGTTTTTCGAGTAGCGGATTTTTGAAATATTCTAAAAACAAACCTTCGACCAGATCGTGCATCGCCCGCCCGCCGCTGCCGTGCGCGAGCGTGATATGCGTTTCCCGAATTTTGCGCGTGCGCCGCCGCGCCCGTTCGACACGCTCAAAAAGCGGATTTGTTGTGAATTGTTCAGCCATTTTGTTTTATTAGATCCAGTGATTCAGTTCCGCTTCATTCATAAATTCATCGGAATTTTCAGGAACGCCCCAAAACCAAAAATAGGTTTTGGGATAATTTCCGTGAATGCAAGTGTTGGTTTCTTGTAGAACAGATTGCAGTTTTTCATCCGCCTTTTTAACTCTTTCATTCATAAACAAAATACTTTCACTGTTTTGTTTGCTTGCTTCTTGAATAAATAAACGACACGCCAGATCATTTGTATATTCGTAAATGTTTTCTTCGTAGCCGTCGCAAATATAATTTACAAGAGATTCATACTTGCGCACCCAATTTTCTTCTTGTGTCGGTTCTCTATATGTTGTCATAAAAGAAGATCGTTAGTGGTAATTTAATCGATCAAAATTTTTGAAATTCTTCTGCAGCCTGATTGTTAAAATATTATTTTTCGAAGGCGAGCGTATTTGACTGCAATTTACCGTGCCAGATAATCATTTCCGAACTGATGATGTTTGTATCATCGCCGTTAAAATGAGCGTTAATCTGATATTTTCCCACCGGCAGTTTAGACCCGATCAGATTTTCTTTTGATGAATAGAACTTATCGAGTCCTATTTTCAGCGTATAGATCGAACCGGCGCGGAGCGGAAGGATGTAATCGTCAACGCGGCCGGCGATTGCCGCATATTTTCCGTCAAAAAATTCAAAGCTACGGATTTTTCCGTTTGCGTCGGTAATATCGAGACTGAAACTATCGGGCAGCTGCGCTTTTCCATTGGCTAAAATCGTTCCAAGATTAAGAGTAATATCTTTATCTCCAGTATTTTGCAGTTCCAATTGGATTTCGGGAATCTCCGCTTTCTGCGAAGCGGCGGCCGAAACGGACAATTCGATGCCATCAACGGGTGTGCCCCATTCCAATTTATCCGGCGATTTATCCTTTGACGACGCTGCCGTCAGAAAATTACCGAGGAATAAAGAAACACAAATCAAACAAACAAAAGTAATTTTTCGAGCTTTCATATTATTTTTCTCCGATCAATTTATTGGCCGACCATTTATCTGATGTTCGGCTAATATCTCAGGTTGTTTTGCCCGGCAAATAATAAAATCGCAAAACAATCAGTCCGGCGATGGCCGCCGCGCAGAGCATTAGATCGAGCGCGGTGATTTCCGGGTTGACGGTTTTGCGGGCGAGCACGAAAACCACGACTTCGACCGCCGCGCTCAAACGGCGAAATAATAAAAGAAGCGCGAATTCGGCGGTAATCGCAATTAACAAAAGATTTTCGATGATTTTTTGCAAAACCCCGTATTCATCTTGCGGCGGATGCCAGAGCAAAGGAAAATCGCGGACAACCGTTTCGAAAGCGGCGACGATTGCCGCAGTTATCAGTAATAACGCAAGGACGGAAAGAAATAAATGGATTCCGGTTCCAAGATAGTTGCTGATGACGCGCTCAAATTTTGTTTCTTCACCCGTTCCGACTTCGCTCTCTTTCGCTTCTTCCGTCATATTTATCAGGAATTTATGTTAGCCGAACGCTGGGCGATTTTCGACAGACGTC
>JBDTZT010000019.1:0-14101 GCA_040005005.1 Actinomycetota bacterium | reverse complement strand
CAAAACGATAATTCCGATTGATTGATCGGCGGAATGATTAGTTTCGTCCATAGATCGAACCATTCCGCTGACGCAAAAATCCGCCATCGCGCTGCTTTAAAACGGCTTGAATTTCCGCCGCAATCGAAAGCGCGATCGCTTCGGGCGTGTCCGCGCCGATGTCCAACCCGACGGGGGCGTGAAGTTTCGTTAATTGCTCATCATTGAAGATTTCACCGCGCTCGCTTAATTCATTTAACAGATTTTCGGTGCGCCGTTTCGGACCTAGTGCGCCGATATAGAAAACATTTGATTTAAGAAGGTTTGATAAAATCTCACGGTCGCGCTCGTAGTTATGCGTCATTATGACGGCGGCGGTTTGTTCGTCGAAATACAATTCAGAAAGATAATTTTCGGCGTTCGAGGGAATGAGTTTCGATAATTTCGGAAATCTTTCAGCGGTCAAAAATGCCGGTCGGTGGTCGGCAATTGAAATATTCCAACCGAGATTTCCGGAAATTTCGGCAAGCGGAATCGCGTCGGCGCCCGCGCCGAAAATTAACAGGGAAGTTACGGGTTTGATAAATTCCAGAAAAACTTCCGTTCCTTCATCATAGACGCGAAACGCCGATTTTTGTTCGCGCATGGCGTTTTGGCAATCGGCTCGAATCTTTTCGGTTAAATGTTCCGAAAGCTCGTTTGTGAAAGAATTTTCCGAATCGTAAAAAAATCGCGACCCGCTTTTGTCGAAAGAGTTTTTATCTTTTGAAATTAAAGTTGCGACCACGCCGCCGCGTCTTTCGTCGAAAGATTGAGCAAGAAATTTTAGATAATTATTCTCCGACGAAGCAATTTCCAGAAGTATCTGAATCACGCCGCGGCAGCCCATATTCAAACTGAAGACGGAATTTTCGTCCTGTGTCGTGTCGTATGTAAAAACCGACGCGTCGCCCGTTTGCAAGACCTTTCGGGCACGTTCCAGAACGTCGGCTTCGAGACAGCCGCCCGAAACCGTGCCGAAGGTGTCGCCGTTTTCAAGAATCAGCATCTTCGCGCCAGGCAGCCGGTAGCTCGAGCCGCGCACGTCAACCACCGTTGCTAAAACGGCTTTATCGTTAGCGCCGAGAGAATTAAGTTTTTCGATGATTTGCCGGATTTCTTTTGACAAGGTTTTTAAACTTTATTTTTCAGGTTGATAAATTCTAACTCGTTCATCGCCGCGCTGATGGATGACCAGCAAAGTTATTCCCGCACATTTCCAGCCGTCGTTGGTCTGTTTGAAGCGGTGCGAGTAATTTCCCCAAACTTCCCAGAGACCTGTCACTTCACCGCTTTCGAGCAGATTAAAAGCATAAGCTTTCGAGAAAACAGTCGCGCTCCGACCGTCAATTTCAATTCGATGATTGCCGCGCTGGTGAAATGTTTTCTTTTCCGCGAAAAGATTCGCTTTCCACGCGCCAATTAAATCATCGGCGGAAATTGTGACCGGTTCGCCGCCCGCGAGTGATGTAAAATCTGTTTCGACTTCACCGGCAAAAAACGAACGGCATTTTTCCCAATCCTTCGCGTCGCAAGCGTTGTCAATTTCATCAACCACGAGCCGAATCGCCATTTCATCGGCGACATTTTGTTCCGATATTTGTTTTTGTAGTTCCTCGTCGTGTTCGACCTGACCTAATTGTGCTCTTCCGATCATTAGAAACCTCCTGGTGATTTTAAAAATTTGATGGCATTATTTTCGCCGGGTGTAAACTTTGCGGTCAACAAGTCTTTCCTTTTCGCCGGGAGGCGTAAAATAAAGCTCGAAAACATGACGGTCGGGCGATTCGATTTTAATTACGGTTCGCTGTTTGATGTTTTTTCCGGCGTATTTATCGCCTAAAACTCCTTGGTCGGTAAATTCGCCGCTCATTATAATGTCACCGTTCGCCGTCGTGTTTTCTTTTGCGCCTTTATAAGTCATCATCATTGAATTAAGCGCATCAACCGTGTTCCATTCGAAGCGTTTATCCATTGTCGAATATCCGAGAATTCCAAACCGATAATAAGGATTACCGTTCAAAGTTCCTTCGGTAACATCCTTTATAAATTTGTTTCCGGTTTCTGAAATCCAACTCCGCCGGCAAGTCAAATCACTTGAAATAATCGGTTTTTCAGGCGTTCCGCCCGCGATATAAATCGTATTTTCAACATTCCATTCGCCGATCAGTGAGTTTAGGCGTTGATGCATTTCGCCCGGCAAACCATTTTTTACCATTAATGGCGGATCATCTTTAGTAGGAGTTGAATTTTTTTGTGAAAAAACCGGAAACGCCGTTAACAGACAAAAAAACATGCCGGTTAAAACGGATTTCAGAAAAACATTTGAGACAATTTTTGAAAATTTTAACATTTACCCTCCTTGACATTACCGCGATAACAATTTATCGGGTGTGATCGGCAATTCTCTGACGCGTTTGCCGGTTGCGTTGAAGATTGCGTTGGCAACCGCCGCCGCGACGCCGACAATTGAAACTTCGCCGATGCCTTTGACTCCTAATTTATTAACAATTTTGTCGTCTTCATTGATAAAGACGGTTTCCATTTCGCCGACATCGAGATTTGAAGGGATATGATAATCGGCAAACGAACGCGTCACGAAATTGCCCCAGCGCGGATCAATCAAAGATTCTTCCGTCAAGGCCATCCCGATTCCCCAGATGCCGCCGCCGATGATCTGTGAATGCGCGGTTTTCGGATTCAGAATACGGCCGCCGCCGAGCGCGGAAACATAACGCCTGACGCGGGTCATTCCGGTCGCCGCGTTGACCGCGACTTCGGCGAAATTGGCATTAAAACTGTTCGACGAATATTTTTCGGCTTCCGCCGGCGGTTTCGCATCAACGCGGGTCTGAAATTCATTCAAATTGGCGGCTTCCATCAATTGATAGACGGTTGGGGCGGCAAACCATTGACGATTCGTTTTTGCCTGAAGCTCGCTCAAAGCCTTCAAACAGCCTTCATAAACGGCATTGGAAAAACTCGCCGCGCCGATCGAGCCGACTGACCCGGCGGCCGGCGGCAATGCGGAATCACCGATCCTGACGCTGATCTTTTCAATCGGTAAATCGAGCGTTTCGGCGGCGGTTTGCGCGAGAATCGTATGCGTTCCCGTTCCTAAATCGCTGGCGGCGAGTTCGATGGTCGCGCTCACCTCATCAGCTTTGCCGCGCATTAATTTGACAATTGCCGAGGTCGGCGTTTGACGCGCCGGATAAACTCCGCAGGCGACGCCGTAGCCGATCAGATAATTTCCCTGCACATTTGAACGCGGCTCCGGTTTACGCTGTTTCCAACCGAAAACTTCCGCGCCTTTGCGCAAACATTCAACGACCGAACGCGACGACCATGGTTTGCCGCTTGACGGATCTTTCGGCGGTTCGTTTTTCAGGCGAAATTCGATCGGGTCAATTTTCAGTTTGTAGGCAAGTTCGTCAATTGCCGATTCGAGCGCGAAACTGCCGGTTGACTTGCCCGGACCGCGTGTATAGGTCGGCGTAATGATATTCATGGCCGCGACGCGGTAGGTCACACGGGAATTCGGTACTTCATACAGATGTTCGGAAACGTCGCCGCACGGCTCGACAAATTCCTCTTTGATCGCGCAGTGCGTCGTCGTTTCGTGGGCGAGCGCAATCAGTTTTCCGTTCGCGTCTGCGCCGATGCGCATTCGTTGAACGTTTTTCTGCCGCAAACCGACCGAATTGAACATCATCTGACGTGTCAAAGCCAGTTTCACCGGACGCTTGACGACCTGCGCGGCAATTGCCGCCAGCACGACGTGTCCCCACGCGCTGCCTTTCGAGCCGAAACCGCCGCCGATGTGCGGCGTGATGACGCGGACATTTTCGGGTTTTAAGCTAAAGACCGAAGCGATCGCGCCCTGCTCGCCGTTGACGACCTGCGATTCGTTGTAAATCGTCAATTTGTCGGACGATTCCCATACGGCAATCGTCGCGTGCGGAGCCATCGGATTATGATGATAGATCGGCGTTTCATAAACTTCGTCAACCTTGAATTCAGCGGTTGTAAAAGCATTTTCAAAATCTCCGCGAACCCGATCGGCACGATCGGCGGCTTTCGGTTTGACGGCTTCCTTTTCGTATTTCGTGAAATCGGTTTTCGCCGCCGCTTTTTCGTATTGAATTTTGATGAGCCGCGCCGCATAACGCGCTTGTTCAAAGGTTTCGGCAACCACCAATCCGACGTTTTCGCCGAAATACTCGATGTTTGCGTCCTGCAAAATCCCGCCGCCGCGAAAGCCTCTCGGCAAATTCAATTTCGGCGCGTTTTTATGCGTGATAACGGCGAGCACGCCCGCCGCTTTTTCCGCCGCACTTGTATCAATGTCAAGAATTTTGCCCGCCGCCGTTTCGCTTTTGAAGATAAATGCGTAAGCCGGATTATTAACCGGAAAATCGGTCGCATAATTTGCCGCGCCGGTTACTTTCAAAAGTCCGTCAATCCGGCTGATCGCCTCGCCGACCAAAATTTTTCTCTCGCTCATTCTTTTCCCCCTTATTGTATTTTGTCCGACATCCGCGGAACTCACTTTGTCCGGTTCGTCAGCCATTGGCAACAAACTGAAATTTGTTGGACTTTCAAGCACCTTAAGCCTTGTTGTTCATCGCCTGCACCAAAGCGCGGACAATCGCGCGTTTGCCGAGTTCGACTTTGAATTTATTATGTTCGAGCGGTTTTGCCGCTTTGAATTCGAGTTCCGCCGCCTGGCTGAAATTGGCTTCGGTCGCTTCTTTGCCGGCGAGAAACTTTTCGGCTTCAAAGGCGCGCCACGGTTTGTGCGCAACGCCGCCGAGCGCGATTCTTGTTTGTTTGATTTTGCCGCCGTTCATTTCGAGCGCGGCGGCGACCGAAACGAGCGCAAAAGCGTAGCTCGCCCGGTCGCGAACTTTTAGATAATAAGAATTTCCGGCGAAATTGTTTTTGGGCAGTTCGATCGCTGTGATTAATTCGCCGTGTTCGAGATTGTTGTCTTTCTGCGGCGTGTTGCCCGGCAGGCGATGATAATCGGCAAAGGCAATTGCGCGTTCCTTGCCGCCCGCGCTCTGAACTTTGACGATTGCATCGAGTGCAACGAGGGCGACGCACATATCCGACGGATGAACCGCGACGCAATCATTAGACCAGCCGAAAATCGCGTGCATCCGGTTGATTCCTTCGAGCGCACCGCAGCCAGAACCGGGTTCGCGTTTGTTGCACGGCATCGCGACATCGTAAAAATAAGAACAGCGCGTTCGCTGATTGAGATTTCCGCCATTCGTGGCCATATTGCGGATTTGTCCCGACGCGCCGGCCAAGATTGCTTGCGCGAGCAGCGGAAAGTTTTGACGAACAAGCGGATGATTTGCCGTTTCGGTGTTTTTGGCGAGGGCGCCAATTGAAATATTTCCTTTTTCGATTAGTCTGATTTGCGCTAATTTGAGGCGGTTGATGTCAACGAGCTCGTCGGGTCTGGCAACATCTTCCTTCATTAGATCAATCAGATTCGTTCCGCCCGCAAGATATGCGGAATTTGGATTGGCGGCGACGAGTGCGACGGCTTTGACCGAATCTTCCGTTTTATTGTATTTAAATGGTCGCATTGCGTTCGCCCTCCTCTAATTCATGTAAAGCTACATTTTTGGTGCCGGAAAACTGCCATTTTTGTCCGGCGTCCTGTCCGGTGTGAACTTCCTTGATGGCGGCGACAATGTTCGGATACGCGCTGCACCGGCAGAGATTGCCAGACATTCTTTCGCGGATCTCGTCGTCGGATAATTGAACGGGGCGCGCCTTCATCTGAATATTTTCGGTCAGATAACTCGCTTCACCGTTTTTCGCTTCATTCATCAGCGCGACCGCCGAACAAATTTGTCCGGGCGTGCAGAATCCGCATTGAAAACCGTCGTGTTTGATAAAAGCGGTCTGCATTGGATGAAGCTGGGTGCCTTTTGCCAAGCCTTCGATCGTTGTCACTTCTTTGCCTTCGCAGGTTGCGGCAAGCGTCAGACAAGACAAAATCCGGCGCTCGTCAACAATTACCGTGCAAGCCCCGCACTGTCCGTGGTCACAACCTTTTTTCGAGCCCGTGAGCTGCATTCTTTCGCGCAAGGCATCCAGCAAAGTCATTCGCGAATCAATATTTAATGATTTTTCGGTGCCGTTGATCTTCATTGAAACTTGCACGGCATTTTCGATTTGCGATGATGTTGTAAGTTCGTTTTCAACGGTTCCCGCCAAAGCGTTTTTTTCGGCTAATATTTGCAGCACTAAAACGCTTAAACCGGTCGCGGTCGCCTGGCCGAGAAATTTTCGACGTGATTCACCGAAAATTCCGAGTTCATCGAGCAGTTGCTCCTCGTCAATCAATATTCGTTGGTCTTCTTCCGCTAACAATTCAAAGTCTTTCAGCTTGTCAGACATATTTCCCCCTTTCTCTAAGAGTCGTAAATTTATTCAAAAAGGTTACAAGTTTTTCTTCGCAAAATAAAAGAAACGGGACGCGGGAAAACCGAGGATGCAAGCGGATTTTCGCCGATAACTTTTATAAACATATCTGCGAAAATCCGCGTTCATCTGCGTCCCGTTTCTTCGTTATCAAATCAATTTATCAGGCGTGATCGGCAATTTGCGAATCCGTTTGCCGGTCGCGTGAAAGACGGCGTTGGCGATTGCCGCCGGAACCCCGACCATTCCGAGTTCGCCCATCCCTTTAATACCGAGCGCGTTGACAATCGTATCGTTTTCTTCAACAAATCCGGTGTGAATATCGTGAATATCGGCGTTGACCGGAATGTGATAACCCGCGAGATTGTTATTCATCATCCGCCCGTAGCGATGGTCAATCAGCGTTGCTTCCATCAAAGCCATGCCGATTCCCCAAACTGCGCCGCCGATTTCCTGCGAATGAGCCGCGAGCGGATTCATAATGCGCCCGCTCGCCGTCATTTCAACCACGCGTGAAACTTTGACGGTGCCGAAATCTTCGTCAACCTTGACCTCGACAAACTGTGCGCCGTGCGACGCAATCGAATAATTATCACGAATTTTGTCGGGCGCACCCTGTCCCGTTTCTTCGATCTTTGTCAGATTGTTTTTGCGTAAAATATCGGTCAAAGAAACGACCAGCGACGGATTTGATTTAAGCGATATTTTACCGTTTTCAAAAACCAAATCTTTCTCGGCGGCATTTTTGAAAGGCGCGTCAGCCATCGCCGTCAATTTCTTTAAGATGGTTTTTGCAGTATTTTGAACCGCCGTTCCGACGCTCGCCGTCGTCATCGAACCGCCGTGAACGGGCGTTGCCGGAAATTCCGAATTGCCGAGTTCGAATTTGACCTTTTCAAGCGGCAAACCCAAAGTATCGGCGGCGATCAGCGCAATCGTCGTGTAAGTTCCGGGTCCCATATCGCTCGCGGCGGCTTGAATCAGCACTGTTCCGTCCACATTCAAGATGACTTTTGCCAAACTCGGATCCTGATACGCGCCCCACGTTCCGCTCGCCATTCCCCAACCGACTAAGAAGCTGCCGTCGCGCATCGAACGCGGGATCGGATTGCGTTTCGCCCAACCGAACTTGGCCGCCGCCTGTTTGTAACATTCGCGCAACTCCTTACTTGAAAAAGGTTTGCCGTTGTCGGGGTCTTTTTCGGCATAGTTTATTAAACGCAGTTCGAGCGGATCAATTTTCAGTTCAAAGGCGAGTTCGTCGAGCGCACATTCGAGCGCGAACATTCCCGTCACTGCGCCCGGCGCACGCATATAAAGCGGCGTCGGCAGATCGAGTTTGGCGAGCTTATAAATAGTTTCGACATTCGGGCAGGCATAGAGCGATTTTGAAACCGAAGCCGGATCTTCCGTGTAATTTTCATAAGTCGAAGTATTGCCGATTGCTTCATGAATAATGGCGGTTAATTTCCCGTTCTTTTCGGCGGAAATTTTGACCTTTTGCCAGGTGTGCGGGCGATAACCGTGTCCGGTGAACATCTGTCGCCGCGTGTAATTTAACTTAACGGGACGATTTAATTCACGGGCGGCAAGTGCGGTCAGCAGCGGGTAATAATTCGGACGAAGCGATGCACCGAACGCGCCGCCGACAAACGGCGAAATCACTTTAACTTTTTTCGGGTCAATCCCGAAAACCGACGCGAGATGTCCTTTGACATTATTAACCCATTGCGTTTTGTCGAAAAGCGTCAGCTCGCCGTTTTCCCAGACGGCAATCGCGCCGTGCATTTCCATCGGATTGTGATGCTCGATCGGAATTTCGTATTCAGCCTCGATTTTAACGGGCGCATTCTGAAATGCTTCGGTCGGATTTCCGCGCGGTTTTTCCACCTTTGCGCGCGCCGGAACTGCCGTAATTCTGGCTTTATCAAAATCGGTCGAAGCCGTTTCCGGTTGATAATTTACTTTGACGAGCGACGCGGCAAAACGTGCCTGCTCAAAAGTTTCGGCCACAACGAGCGCGATCGGCTGTAGGTTAAAAACGATTTCGTTTGTCTGCAAAGGTCGAAAGGGTTTGCCGTCCATACCGATATTGTCTTTGTCTTTCGGGTCGGTAAAGGCAAGTTTCGGCGCGTTTTCGTGCGTGAAAACTTTCAAAACTCCGTTCGCTTTTTCTGCCGTTTTCGCGTCAATCGCGAGGATTTTGCCTTTCGCAATCGTGCTGGTCACAATGTATCCGTGCGCCGCGTTTTTGACGGGAAATTCAGCCGCATATGTTGCCGCGCCCGTCACTTTGGCGCGTCCGTCAATTCGTTTCGTTGGTTTTCCGAGTAATCCTGACATAATTTTAGTTGGCAGTTAGCAGCGGCAGTCGGCAGTTTAGTTTTGAACTAGATAAATTTTACTGCCAACTGCCAACTGTCAACCGTTTAAGCAATTCCTCCGTCAACTGCTTTTTTCAATGCGCGGACAATGGCGCGTTTAGCCAATTCGATTTTGTAGGCGTTATGTTCCAATGCCTTTGCGTCTTTCAAGGCGGCTTCGGCGGCTTTTGTGAAAATCGCGTCTCCGGCTTTGGCGTTTGCCAGAATCTTTTCCGCCTCAAAGGCGCGCCACGGTTTGTGCGCCACACCGCCGAGCGCGATTCGCGCTTGCTTGATCGTTTGGCCGTTCATTTCCAGCGCAGCGGCGACGGAAACGAGCGCGAAAGCATACGATGTGCGGTCGCGAACCTTCAAATAATATGAATTTTTCGCAAAGTTCGATTTCGGAATTTCGATTGAAGTTATCAACTCACCTTCGTTAAGGTTGTTGTCTTTTTCAGGTATATTTTCCGGTAATCTGTGAAAATCCGCGAACTGAATCGAACGTTCTTTGCCATCTTTATTGACAACTTTAACAACCGCATCGAGGGCTGACAACGCCACGCACATATCGGACGGATGCGTCGCGACACATTTTTCGTTCCAGCCGAGAACAGCCGAATAATTGTTTAAACCTTCGAGCGCGTCGCAACCCGAACCCGGCTCGCGTTTGTTGCAGCGCATCGCGGTATCGTAAAAATAAAAACAGCGCGTTCGCTGCAGAAGATTGCCGCCGTTGGTCGCCATATTGCGAATTTGTTGGGATGCGCCCGACAAGATCGCCTGCGATAAAAGCGGATAATTTTCACGAATCAACGGATGATTCGCCGTCTCGGAATTTTTTGCGGTCGCGCCGATTGAAACACCGCCGCCGTTTGTTTTTCGGATTGATTTGAGCTGAAGGCGCGAAACATCAACCAAAACGGAAGGCTTTTCGACGTTTTCCTTGATCAGATCAATCAGATTTGTGCCGCCGCCGAGGAATTTTGCTTGTGCGTTATTAGAAACTTGCGAAACGGCCTCCGATCTGTCGGCTGCGCGGATGTATTTAAATTCGTTCATTATGATTTGACCTCCGCTTTGCCGCCCAGAACTTCCTTGATGGCTTCGACGATGTGCGGATACGCGCCGCAGCGGCACAAGTTGCCGCTCATCCGTTCGCGAATTTCGTCGTCGCTCAATGAAGTCGCCGGCTTTTTGGAAATATTGGTCGAAACATAGCTGATTTCGCCGCGCTTTGCTTCGTCAAGAAGTGCGACCGCCGAACAAATTTGTCCCGGTGTGCAGTAGCCGCATTGAAAACCGTCGTGTGTGATAAATGCTTCCTGCATCGGGTGAAGCTGCGTACCTTTTGCCAAACCTTCGATGGTTGTAATGCTTTGTCCTTCAGCCTGAATTGCTAAAGTCAGGCACGATAACACGCGGCGCCCGTCAATAATTACCGTACACGCGCCGCATTGTCCGTGGTCGCAGCCCTTTTTCGTTCCGAACATTTGGAGACGTTCGCGCAGCGCGTCGAGTAAAGTTACGTTCGGTTCGATGACAACGCTTTTTTCCGCGCCGTTGATTGTCATTTTGACAGTCAACGCGAGTTCGCTGACGGCGTTATTTGTCACGGGCGCATCGCTCATAAATTTCAATGCAAAGGCCTGGTCGTGCAGCAGAAGTTGTGCGGCAACCGCCACCAGAGTGGCTTTTCCCAAAAAATCGCGCCGCGATTTGCCGAGCTTCGTTAAATCGTCTGCGCTCAGCAGTGCGGCTTCGTCTTCGGTCAATGGTTCTTGAAATTCTTCTGCGATATAGGTCGGAAAATTCTCACACATCCCTCGTTTTGCTCCTTTGAAAATCTTTCAGCCAGAATTATTTAATTGTTTGGAAAAATTATACCTTATGTGATGTCATCGGAGAAAATATATTTTTAATTTAAATTTACTTTGCGCCTATGCGGGAACTGTTTTTCTCCCGCAAAGACGCAAAGTAAGCTATTATGGTTCTTTTTTACTTTGTTGCGCTCATTTGAATTCCGGTTCCGCGCGGGTAAAGTCCGGGCAGGGAAATCGGCAATTTGCCGGTGATATCGAGCATTCCGAAAATCGCCCGCGCCGAAGCACGCTGCAAAGTGGTCATATCGCCGTAGGCCACAACATAAGTTTTCAGGTCGGGAAAACTGCCCAAAATATATGGATTGCCGAAACTTACGCCGACGACCTTTTTATTTTTTGCAAGCAGTTCGCGCAAAATGTCCACGCCCGCATCGGGAAGTCCGACGCTGTTTTTCGCGCCCGAACGAACGCGCCCGAAAAGCGCGGCAATCACGACATCGGCTTTACTGGCGGCTTCACGCGCTTTGGAAATTTGGTCGGGCGAAGAATTATCCTGCAAAACGACCGTGCCGAATTTGATACCGTTTTCGCGTAAAAATTTGGTCAGCGCGTAACTTGTCAAATCACCGTCGAAACCGTTAGAAATACCGAGCACGAAAACTCGTTTTGATTTAGCGAGCGGAATCAGGTTTTCATCATTCCGAACGAGGGTTATCGCTTTATCGGAGATTTCTTCGGCTAAAGCGTGAGTTTCTTTGTTTGAAACGATTTTATCAATCTCGTCTACGGGCGTGATTTTTTGTTTGAAAAGCCCGAGTTCAAACTTCCACGCCAAGATTTTTCTAACCGATTCATTCAGACGCGCTTCCGAAATTCGTCCCGATTTGACGGCTTCACGGAGTCCGCGAATCATCGCATCGGTGTCCGCCGGTTTTTCGAGCAAATCCGCGCCCGCTAAGAAAGCCTCAACGCCCGCTTCTTCCTGCGTTACATATTGCGTCAAACCGCTCATACTCATCGCGTCCGTCACAATTAAACCTTTAAATCCTAATTCTTTTCGCAAAATCTCGGTTTGGATTTTCGGCGAAAGCGTGGCGGGAAGAGTCGCGTTTTCCGTCACCACTTCTTCGTCCGTATCAACGCGAATCGCATCTTTTAAAGGTTTGATTTCCGTCGGGTCAATCTGCGGAAGCCCGATGTGCGCGACCATGATTGAACCGATGCCGACTTCAATCGCTTTTTTGAACGGCACGAGTTCGAGTTTGTCCAATCTTTCACGCGAAACATTGATGATCGGCAAACCGCGATGCGAATCAACATCAGTGTCGCCGTGTCCGGGAAAATGTTTGGCGGTCGCAATTACGCCCTGGCTTTGCACGCCTTCGATAAACGCCGCGCCGAAACGCGCCACGTCTTCGGGGTTTTCGCCGTAAGAGCGAACATTGATCACCGGATTATCGGCATTGTTGTTGACATCCAAAACCGGCGCATAGACCTGCATAATTCCGAGAGCTTTCGCCTCGCGCCCGGTAATCACGCCCATCTTTCGCGCATATTCGGGATTTCCCGTTGCGCCGACCGCCATATTCCAGGGGAAATTTGCCGCGTCCGGGAAACGCATTCCAACACCGGTTTCCGCGTCGAGCGCGATAAGCAGCGGCGTTTCGGCATTTTCCTGCATTCGATTGACGAGATGAACCGTTTCATAAATCGGCGCACCGAAAAGAATAATTCCGCCGATTTTGTTTTCTTTGACCTGGCGCACCAAATCCTGATAAAAATCGCTGTCCTGATTGATAAAACGGGCGTTGATGCCGATTTGAATGAGCTGCCCGACCTTTTCTTCCGGCGTCATTTTCTTCAATTTTTTATCGGCAAAATTCCAGGCTTTTTCAGATAGCGCGAAAGTTTTGGGATTTTTCTCCGGTGTCTGCGCCAAAACCGCAAGTAAAGGATTTACGGTAATTAAAATAAATAATATTAAACTGATAAATAATTTCATTGATAAAAAAGCGTCGCTCGAAAATTTATTTCATTCGGCAACAGTTTTCGGAGAAACTTCATCTCCACTTGCCGGAAAAATTGCGCTCACAATATATCCGGTGAACAAACAAACAATCGTTCCGATCAAAACATACCAGGTCCACGCAATTGTTGTATAAAGTTTGACGCCCAGCATCGTCACTAAAGATGTCAACATCCCGGCAATGACGCCTTTTTGATTAGCGCGTTTGGTTAAAACTCCAAGTAGAAACGCGCCGAGCATTGTGCCGTAAACGATCGAAGCGATTGTCAAACCGACGGTAAAAACCGAACCCCAACCGCGGGCGAAAAAGGCGATCAAAATTAAAATCACGCCCCACGCCGCCGTCAGCCAGCGCGATAATTTCAATAAAGATTCTTCGCTCGCTTCCGGGTTTATTAAAGGTTTGTAAAAATCCAGGACGGTCGTCGAAGCCAGCGAATTGAGCGAGCCGCTCAAATTCGACATCGCGGCGGCGAAAATCGCGGCGATCACCAAACCGGAAATTCCGTGCGGCAGATATTCGACGATAAATCTAGGGAAAATTTGGTCGCATTTGACTGCGGCCAAACAATTGGTTGCTGAAAGCGCCTGATCCGTCAGCGGAACATTTTGATAATAAGCGTAAAGCATGACGCCGATCAGCAGAAAAAGCGCGAATTGAAACAGTACGACGAATCCGCTGAAAATCACGGCTTTCTGGCTGTCGCGCTCGTTTTTGCAGGTCAGAAGGCGCTGGACGAGCAGCTGATCGGTGCCGTGCGAAGCCATCGTCAAAAACGTGCCGCCGAAAATTCCCGCCCAAAAGGTGAACGGCAAACCGAAATCCGGGCTGAACGAGAAAACCTGAAATTTGCCGGCCGCCGCCGCTTGCGAAGAAATTTCGCTCCAGCCGCCCGGGACGAGCGTCAAAAGCATATAAGCCGCGACGAGCGAGCCGCCGATATAAATGACAAGCTGGATCAAGTCCGTCCAAATGACCGCAGAAATGCCGCCTTCAAAGGTATAAATTAAAGTCAAAACGCCGACAATGACGATTGACCACAAAGTCAGATTCGGAAAATCCGGCAGACTCGCGCCCAAAACCGCCGTTAAAACAATCGAAGCCGCGTAGATTCGCACGCCTTCGGCGAGCGCCCGCATGACGAGAAAAAGCGAGGCGGCGAAATTTTTCGTTTTCACGCCGAAGCGATTTTCAAGCAGTTTGTAAGCCGTCAAAAGTTCGCCTTTGAAATACGCGGGAATGAAAATCAAACTAATGACGATGCGGGCGATAATATAGCCGAAAACGACTTGCAGATACGTAAAACTTCCGCCTTGTTCGGGGAAATTGTATCTCGCATAGGCGATTGCTGGGACGCCGACGAGCGTCAGGGTGCTGGTTTCCGTCGCGACAATCGAAAGCGAAATGACGAGCCAGTGAATAT
>JBDTZT010000018.1:0-14101 GCA_040005005.1 Actinomycetota bacterium | reverse complement strand
GTTTGAGTTTGTGGTCGGCAATATAATCGAGGGCGGCGATTATTGTCGGAAGTCCGTCAATGCCGCGTCTCTGTTTGAATTTTTCGCGGTCGAGCGTGTCAATCGAAACTTCGAGCTGATCCAGTTTGACGCATGATTCGGCGTATTTTTTAAGTGCCAGGCCGTTAGTCGGCATTGATGTAAAAAAGCCTTTTTTCGACGCTTGTTCGATATATTCCGGCACATTCGGGTTCATCAGCGGCTCGCCGCCCGACATACTCCACGCGAAAACGCCCATTTCCGCCGCTTCGTCCATGCGGCGGAAAACCCGGTCGCGGGTCGCCTTTTCTTCAGGCTGTTGATTCTGCCAAATCGCGCAGTAACCGCATTTCATATTGCAGTGCAGGGTGGTTTCAAACATCACCATAAACGGGCGATTAAATCCGTACCGCAATTGGCGAAGCGCGTTTCTGAACATGAGTTTTTTTTGCATTTCGATTCTCCTTTATCAAATTTCGTGCCGCTCTTATTTCCTTATATTTGAAAGGTTTCCGTAAAATTTACCGCTTTTTCAGTCGTGGCGATTTTGCCTGCTTCGCCATTTGTGCCACGCCTCTTAAAAATCAACATCGAACTTCGCTTTCACCGAAGTGCCGAGCGAATTGTAAAACTGTCCGTAATTCGGACTTGTCAGATTCATCTGCACGTCCCGCGGATTAAAATGATTTGTCAGGTTGAACAGCGCGACTCCGACGCGGGCGTGTTTGTCTTTGAAAAAGGGCAATTTGATGCCTTTTGTAATCTGCAAATCAAGCGAAACATACAATGGAAATCGTCCCGCCGAGTTTCTGGCACCGACAAAATCCAACCTTTCGTTGACCGCTGAATACGGAAAGCCGGAATGAATCTCGAAAAGCGGCGCAACGCGAATTTCGTGTTTTTTTGAAACGTCTATTTCCCCGTAAAACAAAATGCGGTGCGGCGCGTCGAAGGGCTGTCGCCGGTATTCATTCGGCCGCACGACAAACGGCGGTGTATCACCAAGAAATTTATCCGCCGTATTCAAATCGCCGGCGGCGCGTGAAAAAACGTAGGAAGCATTCCATTGACCGAATCTTTCGTTGCTGTAAACGAGCAAAAATTGAAGTTCGTCGTAGCGTGAATGCCCGCGGCTGTTTAATAAAAGCGTGCCGGTTGTGGCGCTCAAGTTAAACGGGTCAACCAGCAAATCATTTTTGGTAAATCTTTGCAAAAAGCCGAGGCGGGCGGTTAAATCTTTCGTAATTCGGCGGTCGAGTTGAAGACTCCAGCGAACGCTGCGCGGCGTTCGAAGCGGTGAACCGAGGCGGGTGTCGAATAAACGCGGTGCGCCGAGGACGGTCGTGCCGTTCGCCGCGTAATCGGTCACGATGCGTTCGGGAATCCGGTCGAATGCGGCGGTTGGATTTATCATGTCGTCCGGCGTTTTACCGTTAAAATATCCGGCGGACGACAATGAGCGGTCATAGAAAATGCCGATGCCGCCGCGAATAATTGTGCGGTCATTTTTGAGCGGCAGCAAAAGAAACGAAAAGCGCGGCGCGAGATTGTTGCGGTTCGTGACACCGTCGCGGTCGAAACGCAAACCGTAATCGAGCGTCAAATTTGGATTGACAACCAACCGGTCCTGCACAAAAAACGCGGCTTCGCTGTATTTGTAATTAAGCGGCACGGCATTCGTAAAATCTATGCGCTGCGCCAGAGTATTATCTAAACGGCGAATGAAAATCGAATTATCGCGAAGTTGTCCGCCGATGCTGGTGCGGTCGAATTCAAATCCGGCTTTGAGCGAATGCGTCCCGTAAAATTTCAGCGGGCGCGAATAATAAGTTTCCTGCCACCCGATTCTTTTCGTGCGGCGGCGCGTGTCGGCAAAATAACTGCCGCTATTCGTTACCGGCGCGACATTAAACGGCTGATCGGATTTGGCAAAAACGTCAACGTCGAAAGTTTTATAGCTGAATTCCGAAGCCAAAAAAGAAGCATCTTTGAAGACAGATTGCTCCGAAACCGAAAAAAGCATTCCGCGTTGTTTATAATTCGGCGTGCTTGCCGCCGGATTGAATGTGTCCAAGCCTAAATTACGAATTTTGTTCGGAAAAATCGCCGCATTAAATTTCAGCGAATTACTTTTGTTAATATTCCAATCAATCTGCGTGAACGAATTGAAGCCTTCCTGCACCGATTTATTATCGGTTTTCGGCAGGCTCGGCGTGAAAAAGGTGGAATAGCGATATTCAAACGATTGCAGAAAATACAAACGCTTCGGCACCAGCGCTCCGCTCAAGGTAATTCGCGGACGAAACGAATCAACCGTCGTCGAAAAAATATTGTGAAAAGTCGGGAAAAACCGGGCGGCGGAGATTTTGAATTTGTCGCCGCCGCCTTTGGTTTGCAGGTTCGTGACACCGCCCGTAAAGCGTCCGAACTCGGCTGAATAAGGATTTTCTTCGATCTGCACGCTGCCGGCGGCTTCGAGCGGGATTTCAAACGCGAGTTTGCCGGTTCCCGGGTCGGTTACGTCTGCGCCGTTGACCGTGTAACTGCTTTGTCCGGTGCGCGTTCCTTTTAAAAAATCGTTGCCGTAACCGTCGCGGATCACGCCGGGCGTGAGCGCAATCGCGCTTTGATAAGTTTCGGTGCGCAGCGGCTGACTTTTCAGTGTTTCCGAGCGCACAACATTCGATGTTGCCGTTTCCGAGGTACTTAAAAGTCCTTCTTCATCGCGGATTGTGACGGATTCGTTGACCGTCGCCGTCAAATTAATTTCGAGTGTCAGAGAAGCACCTGATACCAACTTGATTTCCTTGGTCACGACAGCCAAACCGTCGGCTTCGATAGTTAAAATGTAATTGCCCGACGGAAGGTTATCAAACAGAAAATCGCCCGAAGCATTTGAAACGGTTTTTATCGGCTGATTCAGCGTGGCCTGGTTGATTAAAGTCAGCTTTGCGCCCGCGATGACGGTTGATTGTCCGCCCGCGACGGCATGCACCGTCCCTTTAATCGTTCCCGCGTCCGCTCGTCCCGCCGCGAAAATCAGTTGTTGCGAAGTCAGCAACAAGATCACACAGAAGCAAATCAATATTTTATAATTGAATGATTTCGGGAAAACAGACCGGTCTTGTAATTCCGCGTTACTTCGTTTCTTAACCTTCATACGATATTAAGCTAGAGCAAGCCGCGTTCCTTAAAGAAATGCTGTTTTTATAAGATTATTTGAGATTTTCGGACTTTTGCGGCGGCACTGCGCCGCCTTGTTGAAAACTTAAACGCGGCAAATTGTCCCCGCTTTTGACTGGGCGTTCGAGTTATTAGGAATTGGAAATCGTTGCAAATGCAAAAAGATTTTGTGATCAATATTCTGTCAATGGTTTGAAGCGTTGAATTATTTGCGCCCGAAATCGAAAATATAACGCAACAAAAACGTATGGCGCGGCGCGGATTGTCCGTAATCAGTCGTCAAAATATATTGGAAGACGAAATTGGGTTTGAATCGCCACCCGACACCGTAGTTTGAATAAATATCGGTATAAAAATCCGTGGTCCGGCCGTCCGCCTCGAAAATTCCTTCAGTGTTTAAAATTCGTCCGAAGCGATCGGCAAAAAAGGAAGTGTCGGCGCGGCGCGACTGCGTCAGCGAGAGAATTGACGCGCTGACAAAAAGATTGCGCCAAACATCAGTCTGGACAGCGGCGTGAAGCGATAAAAAACGCGACTGCACGTGTTCGGTTTCGAGCAGATTGCCGGTAAAATCTTCGGTTCGGCGTTGATTCGTGCGAATCAAACCGCCCGCCGCGTCGAAACTTAATATCGTGCGCGGGCGCCAAACATAACCGAGTCCGAAGCCGAGCGTGGCGCGGGTGGCGCGGTCACGTTCGGTCGAATCAACAATCAACGAACGGAGCAGATTTTCGCGTGTGCGCCCAAACAGCAAAGTTGCTTCCGCGCCGTAAAAAAGTCGGCGTGAAATTGCCCCGCGCAGACGAAAACCGATTTCCGAGGTATTGCCTTTCGATTTTGAAACATTGTTAGGTTGTATCACCCCGTTGATGAAGCGAAAGCGGTCAATATTGCTGCCCGCGCTCGTGCCGAAACGATAAAACGCGCCGAATCTGAATGATCCGAAATCGTGTTTGACACCGACGGTAAAGCGCGTGCGGTTGACTGCCGAGCGCGAAGCGATTTGTTCGTTCAAAACCAAACCGCTGTCGTCGCGCTCAGAAATACCTTCGGTTAAATTCCCGAGTGAAAAAAGTCGTTCGATACTGAAACCGACGCTGGTTTGATCGCGCTTTCCGAAACGTCTGGCGAAAATAAATGAACCGTTGAAAAGATTGCCGCCGGTCGCGCCGGTCGTCGTCCGAAATCCTTCTGTGCCGGCTGGAAACGGCGGAGTCGTCAACGCCGAATTTTCATCTACAGTCAGCGATTGCAAACCGTTGCGGACGTATCCGAAACTTCCGCCGACGACGGCGCGGAATCTTTTTAAGGGAACAAAAACTGCACCTTCGGGAACAAGACCGTAATCCACCGGACGCGGTTTTCTCAAACCTAAACGCTCGCGCAAATCTTCTTCCGCGCTTCTCGAACCGTTGATTGACGGTACCAGATAAATGTGTCCTTCGGCGGTCGTAAATGAATCGGCGTAGGCCGGATTTTCAAGGCTGTCGAGATATGCGTCGGGAAAAGCGGCAAACCGCGACGGCAGAGCCGTTTCGCCGCTTTCGACAATATTTTCGACCGATCGTTCATAAACATTCATCGCGTTTTGAGAATTATCGTTGTTATCATCAGTTTGATTCGCCGCATTTGACTGTTTCTGTTTGTCGCGTTCGCCGACTTCTTTGGTCATTGCGCCAGCCGTGAAAAAATCAATCGTAAAGTTCGGTCGGACAATCACATTGCGTCCCGGTTCGGCAATCAAAGGATTGGCCGGATCGCGCAAACTGGCAACTTCAACCGCGCCTTCGATAACGACAACTTTGGTTTCGCCGAGCGGTTCGACGCTGATTTCAAACACAGTTCCGCGCACCGCAATCGAAGCGGTCGGGCTTTTGATCCGATACGGATTCGGTTTTCCTTTGAAATGATTGATTTTAACTCTGATCCGGCCGAGCGTAATTTGCAGTAATTCCTTTAACGAATTTGCATTTTGATAACTGCCGATAACGATCCGCGAATTTGGTAAAACAACGACCTGACTGCCGTCGGTCAAGTCAATGACGACGCGCCCGCCGCCGCGCGTGTCAACTTCGTCGCCCGGCACGAGCGTCGTCCCGCGCACCAATCGAACCCCGTTGCGGCCGTTGCCGGAAATCGTTGCCGCCCCGCTGACACCCGTGACGCGGGCTTCGACCGACGAGTTTTGGGCGAAAATCGCCAAAGGGTTTTCCGATGCGACAAAAACCGACGCAAACACCAGCCACCGGCAGACGAAAAGCCAAAATTTTCTCGAATTATTTTGCATCATTTCGAGTTTTCACAAAAGCTGAATTTTCCTTAAAACGGAATGCCATTTTTTATTCAGATGCGCCGATCACTTTGTCGGTTTCTTCCGCTTCGCCGGCGGCGGCCGCGGCGAACAAATCGTAGCGGGCAATCAGGCGTTGAACCGTGCGGCGGTCAACACCGAGCCGAGCCGCCGTTTGACGTCTGTTTCCGCCGGTTTCCGTCAAAGTTAAAGTCAAATACCGCCGCTGCAATTCTTCAAGCGTCGGGCGGTCGGCGAATAATTCGCGCAATGTTTCCGTTTCAAATAAATTTTCGCCGCCTTTTTTGCCGGCTTCGCAAATTGCCGACGGCAGACAATCAAGCGTAATCACATTTCCGGTCGAAAGCGCAACGGCGCGAATGAGCGCATTTTCGAGTTCGCGGACGTTGCCGGGAAACTGATAATTGTTCAGTGCGTCCCAAACTTCCTGCGTTAAATAGAGCGTTGGCACATCGCCGTTTATCTTTCGCAAAAAATGACCGGCAAGAAGCGGCAGGTCGCCAATTCTTTGACAAAGCGGCGGAAGTTCAATGGTCAAAACGCTCAAGCGATAAAAAAGGTCGGCGCGAAAGGCGCCTGAAATCGCAAGTTTTTGCAAATCGGCGTTGCTCGCGCCGATGACGCGGACATCCGTCTTGCGCGTTTCAGTTGCGCCGACGCGCCGGATTTCGCCCGATTGCAAAACGCGCAACAGGCTTGCCTGAAAATTCGCGCTCGTCGAACCGAGTTCATCGAGAAAAATCGTGCCGCCGTTCGCCGCTTCAAAAAGTCCGGCGTGAGTCGAGTTGGCGCCCGTGAACGCGCCTTTTTCATAACCGAAAAGTTCGGCTTCGAGCAATGTGTCGGTTAAGCCCGAACAATTGACCGAGACAAAATTTTGGCGGGCGCGGTCGCTCAAATCGTGAACGGCGCGAGCGACAAGTTCTTTGCCGGTGCCGGATTCACCCGTAATTAAAACGGTTGCCGTGGTGCGGGTGGCAAACGCGATCAGTTTATAAACCGAAACCATCGCCGGACTGCGCCCGACCAGACCGGATTTGGAAAATTCGTCGGTTAAATTTTCAACATTCACGGGCGTTTCTTTCAGTTTTTCGCGCCGCGCTTCAAGATGCCGTTTGAGCAGTGCGGCGACGGCGGAAATCTCGAACGGTTTGGCGATAAAATCGCTCGCACCTTCGCTCATTGATTCAAAAGCGATTTCGACCGAGCCTTGCGCCGTCATCAAAATCAGCGGCAAATCTTTATCAAATTTCCGTAAATCGCGGACGACCGATAAACCGTCGCCGTCGGGCATCAAAACATCGCACAAAACGGCATCGAAATTTTGTTGCGGCAAAAGCCTACAGGCTTCGCGCCCCGATTCCGCGCTCGAGACGCGAAAGCCTTTGAGCGATAATCCGGTTTCCAAAGTCAGACGAATCGCCGGTTCGTCGTCAACGATCAAAATATGCGGTTTTTCCATCATCGTTCGATTTCAATACTAGCAAAAGTAAAATCTGATATTCGGCGTTTTAACGAATCGTCAGGCTGTCGCCGGATCGGGCGGGCGATATTCCTTGACCGACGAGTAAATAATTAAAGCCAGCAAGATCGCCGCCGCCGAACCCGAGACCCGAATCGTCCGCCAAAAAATCTCCTAACGCCGTTCCCAAAGTATTTGAAAAAAGAATCGCCGTCCAATAAAGAATCTCAACCTTAAACGATTTGATGTTTTCAACCGACAGATTGCCTTCAGTGTAACGCCAAAACGCGAGAATAGTAATCAGAATACCAACTAAAATCAGCGAACTGACGCCGTAACCGACTTTCATAGTTTGGCTAAAAGGTCGCCGCCGGTTTCGCCGAACGTCGTCACGCAAATCTTCATAATCCAAAAAAGAAGCGAGATAGCCGGTATTTTACTCAGATGTGATTTATTTGAATCCATATTTTTCTTCCCTATCCCTTTGTTTTAGCGAAAAACATTCATCGCCAAATAACTTTAGAAGACGGAAGATAAACGCACGATTAACAAGAAAACGATACTTTCTATTTCTACTGCGTCAACGGCATAAAAAGTGTGAATGTCGAACCTTTGTGCGGTTCGCTTTCGACAGCGATGCGCCCGCCGTGCAATTCGATAATTTCCTCGGTCAACGCCAAACCTAAACCGGTTCCGGCCACTTCCGCCAATTGTTTGCGCTGCGGAACGCGGTAGAATTTTTCAAAAATACGCGGCAATTGGTCGGCGGAAATGCCGAAACCTTCGTCGCGGACAATGATTTTTAATGTTTCGCCGTAGTTCCTTGTTTCAATCGTGATTGACGTTTTATCCGGACTGTATTTGATCGCATTGGCGACGATGTTAGTAATAGCGCGCACCAGAAGCTCCGCGTCAGCGTTAATATTCGACTCGGTTGCAGCAAAACGGCGGACGATTTTTATTTCGCGCCTTGCGGCGAGCGGTTCGAGCAAAAGCAGTGTTTGTTCGATCACGGCTTCGGCATCAAGCGGCGCGAAACGAATTTTCTGCGCTCCGGATTCAAGTCGGGTGATGTCGAGATATTCATTGACTATTCGCGCCAGACGCTTGGCTTCGGAATTAATCGTCAAGAGCATTTTGCCCTGCGCTTCCGGTTCGATTTCGTGTTCGGTCAAGAGTTCGCTCATTCCTTGAATGGCGGTCAGCGGTGTGCGAAGTTCGTGGGTCACGAGAGCAATGACATCGTTTTTCGTTTTCTGCAATTCGCGGTGCTGGCTGACATCCGAAAGCGCGGCGACAATGCCGAGCGTTTCATTAAAACCATTTTCGTTTGAGACGACCGCCGAGAGCCGCAAAATATAATAACGCGGCGTCTTTCCTCCGATGACGATTTCGCGTTCGATTGTTTTTTGTTCATCGAGCAATTCGGTGAGCGTTTCTTCCGCCAGAGATTTAGAGATTTCCGCGCCTTGTCCGGCTTCAGAAAGTCTGGCGAACAAATCGCTCCCGATTAATTTTCGTTCGGCAAAACCGAGAATCTGCGCCGCGCTTTCGTTGGCGAACGTGATGCGCCCGTTCGTTTCGGCGATCAGCAGTCCTTCCTCGAGCGAACGCAGAGCGCGGTCAATAAACAGCGAACGCGCAATTAAAGCACGCGACAAATGACCGAGCGCGGCGGTTTTCCGTTCCAAACCATCCGGCAGAAATTTATCGCCGGTAAACACCTTTTTCGCGCCTGTTTCAATCGGTGAATCCCGGTCCCCGGACGGCATAAAATCAATTTGTCCGACCGTCAAAAGCCTTTTTTCGGCGGCGATTAATTCCTCGATTCGCAAATCTAAATTGGCTGATGCGGCAAGCGAACGCCGCAAAAGTGCAAGCGGCATCGCCACGGCCAACGATGCGAACAGCGGCACCATCGGCGGCACGATAAATGCGCGGGTGAAGATGAAATACGAAACCAGAATAATCAGCGTGACTAACGCGCCCACGACGCCGAGTTGTTTCGCCGCCTCAAATTTTCCTTCGGCCATTCCGGTTAAAAATATGACGGCAAGCGCAATCAAACCCGCGCCAACGGCAATCGTCCAATCAGAAACATTTTTATAAAACCTCGCGCGTAAAATCGTGTTGATTTCATTCGCCAGAATCTCCACGCCCGGCATTAAATCGCCGTGCTGGTCGCCTTCGGCGTTTTCCGTGTGGACGAACGGCGTCGCGATCCTGTCGCCCAAAGTCGCTGCGGTCGCACCAATCAGGACGTATTTGCCGCGAAATCTTTCCGGTGCGATCTTGCCTTCAATGACGTCCGAAAAACTTACGGTCTGGGCGGCAAACGCGCCGGTCGCGCCGGTATAATCAATTATCATCCGCAGCGGCTGAACGATTGTCAGACGGCTGTCGGCAGTCTTTTTTTTGATGACTACGTTCTGCTCCGCTGCAACGAACGGAATTTTTCGCGTACCGACACGGACATACCGCGCCGTTTCGCTGATTTCGTTGGCGTTCAAGTAGTCGCCGACGCGGATGGTTTCGAGTGCCAATGCCCACCGCGCATTGCCTTCGTCGTCCGCCAGCCGCAGCAATAATTCACGCGCCGCACCGTCATGCTCGGTTTCGACATTGACGTGCCCTGTTCCCGCCGCCGAAGTTTCAATCTCAGGCAGAGCGCGCAGCCATTCCGAATGGCCGTATTCCGGCGTGTCGCGGTTTTCAATCAACTGCTCGCCGATAACGACATTTCCGGCGCGTTTGATTGACTCGGCCAAAGCTTTGTCTTCGCTCGCCGCAGTTGGTTCGGAGTATAAAACATCAAGCGCAATGACTCTCGGCTGCGCGACGGCAAGTTTATCCAAAACCTCGGCCGTCAGACTCCGCCGCCACGGAAATTGTCCCAGTTTAGCGATGCTCGCTTCATCAATTGCCACAATGACAATATCGTCCGGTTCGGGCAAATCGCCGCGCGTTCTCATCAATTGGTCTTGGGCGTAAAGATTAAGTCCCGGCGCGCGCCACGCCGCAAACAATCCGGCCGCGGTCGCGAGAGCGACAATCAGCACGAACCACGCCGCTTTTTTTCGGCGGCGGGTTGGAGTTGTGATGCGGCTTTTTTGCATTTTCTGTATTTTAATCCAATCCGCCCGACTTTTCCTTGCTCAAAATAATTTGGGCGGCAAAATCCGTCTTTTTGTTTTCCGGTTGGCTGACATAGCGATCACGGCGACCGCAAAAATCTTCATACATCCGGTCGTAAAGTGCAAAAAGATTGTCGGTTGAATTTTCCCAACTATATTGGCGGGCGGTTTCAATCGCATTTTCTATTTTTCGCTCTCGGCTTTCGTCATTATTAAAAACATCGCGGACGGCGGCGAAATATCCTTCGACTTCGGTTTCTGCAAGCCACGCGTTTTCGTCAGTGGCATACGAGAGAACGCCGCCGGAATTCGGCGCGACGACCGGCAGACCCGAAGCCATTGCTTCAAGCGGACCGATGCCGAACGGCTCCCGCGGATTCGGATGCAGAAAAATGTCCGAGTTTGCGTAAATATCGGCCAGTTTTTCGCGGTCGGTTAGGTGACCCAGGATTTTGAATTTGCCCGGCGCGAGTTTTTCCAGTTTCGCTTGCAGCCAATTTTTCAACGGGCCATCGCCGGCAATTAACAAGCGATATTCACGCTGCTGAGAATCGAGATTATAAAATTCGAGGAGCGACCGCAAAACATCGGGCAAAAACTTGACATTTTTTTCGGGCGAAAGCCGTCCGGCGTAAAGCAAGACCGTCGCGTTTTCGGGAAAGGCGGCTTCCGCCAAAATTTCTTTGCGCGTGGCGGCATTCTTTCGGCTGATGCTGAAAAGTTTCGTGTCAGCACCGCATTGATTGACAAAAATTCGCTCGTCAGCCGGAATACTCGAAGCACGAAAAAAACGGTGGCAGAAATCAAAGAACATTTTTGAGCGATGCGGATTCTTCTCGCTCGAAACTGCATCCCGAAGTTCCTGCGCCGTATATTCGGAATTGGCGAGATGATAATCGAACATCGGGAAAACATAATTTCCCATCAACCGGCGAGCAAACCATTTGAAGGGCGCCGAGGCGGAAACGAAGGCCCGCAGATTATCGTCCATGCGCTCACACGAAAAATGGACGAGCATCGGACGCGCGAGCGATTTGAAATAGCCTTTGCGAATGACTCCGGCAAGCAGCGAAAGCGTGTATTTTTCACCGATTTCAATTATATCGGGCATCTCCGATTCAAGAATTTTACGAATTGGAGCTTCGCCATTCAAATAATGAAACGGCAGCAATAAGCGATAACGCTTGTCGAAAACCGGTGCCGGTTTGGCTTTCACAAAATAAATCCGCCCGTATTTGCCGACATCTTCCTGCGCGTCCTCTACTCCCGGCACAATCAGGCGCACAAATCGCCGTTGACGATTTGCGGCATCGAGCAAACGATCGTAAGCCGTGCTGATGCCGCCGGAATTTTTATGATAATAGTTGGTAATATGAACCGATTTTAAGATTTTGCCTGTCATTTGTTATCTCAATTTTCAAATCGCGCTTGACTACTAAATTTGTGGCCCGGAATCCTGAAAAGGCTTTTTGCAATTTTCATACCCCCGGTGGAAATTGTCTTTTTACAAGACTTAGTGCAGAGAAAGGACGTTTTATGGTGACATTGCGTCACCTTCTCGAAAAAAAAAGCGGCAAATTGCCGCCCTTCTTCAAATTGATTTTGAGAACTTTTAAACTGCGAAAGATATTTTTTTTGTGTTGCCGAGATGTTGAGCTATTTCGCAGATGCGTTAAGCCGCGTTGCGGGTGTGTCAGAGATTTTGGCATCTTCGTGTGAAACGTCGCAATGCTTAGCTATCGAAAATTCAAGAAGCATCAAGCCGTTTGAGAAACTCAGGATTTTTTGTTTTCAGTTTCCGGTTTGGTTTCTCTTAATGTTTTGAGTTTGGCGATTATCATCTTGGCAAATTTGCCCGAGGCTAGGTTTCCGTCCCAGACGGTAACTTTTCCCGCTGCCAAAACCCGCCGCGAATTTCAGCATAAACGGCGGGGCTTTAAGTAATTACGAGTTGTCGGGCGGCTTAAAGATTCCGTCCCCGCATTTTTTGAAGCTCGACCGACAGACTGCCTTTCGAAGTTCCGACTTCGCCTTTAATGAATTTTCGGGTATTTTTTTCGATCCAGACACTGCTGTAAAAATTACTCAGAAAATTGCTTCCGCTAAAATCTTTTTTCACAGTTTTTTTGGATTCTTTCACAGTGCCGTCTTTGTTATATCTGATTTCTTCGGTTTTGTCGGACAATTTGTAACAATCGAATGTTCCGCCTTCAACGGTGACCGTTTCGCTGCCGACCACCTTGAGCGTGCGTTTGACAAAGCGGATCGTCGGGCTTCCCGTATCGAGGTCTTCCAGATCAAGACACGTAAATGATCCTTCAAATTGCTCGCTCAACGGAAGATAGCTGAAAAAAACATTGTTGTAGGCACAGGGATAAATTTTCTCCTTCGTGTCGATCGTTTTTTGTTTCTTTCGGCTGCCGTCGATCTCGGTAATGACGATCTGTCCGTCGGAATTTATGAAAAGCTCGATGCCGGCATTGCCGTTTTTCAAGATATTTCCGCGCATACTTTTGAGCAAACCCGTTTTGCGGTCGATCTTCGAAACCAGCTCGACATCTTTGATCGCACCCGAAGGTTGGTCGCGGTCATTAAACATTTGCGCCATTGCCGCACTCGGCTGATAAAACTGGGTTTCCTGCCATTCATCCGGCAACTCGATGATTTCGGTCGTCGCTTTGACGAGAGTGGCTTTTAAAAATCCGAGCTTACCACGGTAAGCATATTCACCCCGATACGGCGTAAACGCATACGGCATATTTTCCTCGCCTTGATAAAATTTGACGGGCGACAGCGGAACAGTTTTTTCGTCAGTTTGTGCGAAAAGCGGCAAACTGAACAGAAAAAAGAAAAGCACGGTTACGAACTTTTTCATAAATTTTCCTCACTTTTAAAAAATTGAAATTGAGAAGAGTTGAACTTCCGATGCCCTTCTTAAAAGTGAGGTTGGCTTAAAAATACAGATAAGTTTTTCGATTTATCGGATCGAAGATTCGGTGAAAGAAAGGTTTACAAGCAAAACGCTGCTTTTACCGGCTTTGCAAATAGCTGGCGATCATCTCAGCCTTGAAAATCAGCTTCGGTAATTTTCGGTAAACAAACGATTTATAACACTCGCTTTATTTCAAGCAGTTTTCCAATTCCAAAATTGTCGTTTCAATATCCGCGCGCGAAACGTCGCAATGCGTGACCATCCGAATTTCATTGCCGAAGGGAATTGCCAAAATGCTGTGTTCTTTTAATTCGGAGCAAATTTTGGCGGAAGTTTTGCCGGTTTTCGTAATATCGAAAAGTAGGATGTTGGTTTGAACCTTTTCCGCGTCGATCGAAACGCCTTTCAAATTTGCCACGCCTTCCGCCAACGCCCGCGCGTTTTCGTGGTCGATCGGCAGACGTTTCGGCGATTCCGTCAAAGCAATCAAGCCGGCCGCCGCCAGGATTCCCGCTTGCCTCATTCCACCGCCAAAGCGTTTGCGCCAAATTCTGGCTTCTGCAATAAAATCTTTTGTTCCCAAAAGCATCGAACCAACCGGCGCACCCAAACCTTTCGACAGACAAAACTGCACCGAATCAACCGATCTTGATAAATTGGCGACCGTTTCATTTTGCGCGACGGCTGAATTGAAAATCCGTGCGCCGTCGAGATGCACGGGCAAATTCAGGTGGTGCGCGTTTTCGCAAATTTCGTCGGTTTCGTCGGCACTCATGACGCTTCCGCCGCCGAAATTATGCGTGTTTTCAAGGCAGATCAATCCGGTCGGGCAAGCATAATACGGCTGATTAGTATGAATTGCCGATTCGATTTCCGCCCAGTTGAGCATTCCGCTCGCGTTTGCGGCGCGAACCGAACGAATCGTGACGCCGGATGCAATCGCAGGCATTCCCATCTCGTAATTAAAAATATGCCCGCGTTCTTCGATGATAATTTCATCGCCCGGTTTGGTATGAAGTTTGACGGCGATCTGGTTGCCCATCGAACCGGTCGGCACAAAG
>JBDTZT010000458.1:0-4162 GCA_040005005.1 Actinomycetota bacterium | reverse complement strand
CGGCGACACGGCGGAAGCGATTGATTTTCTTGAATTTTACGGGCGCGAAATGCTGAAATGGGCGGGCCCTCAGTCCATTACACCGTCGCCTTTGGCGGAGAATAATTCGTTTGAATATATTCCGCTCGGCGTTGGCGCGATCATTCCGCCGTGGAATTTTCCGCTCGCGATTATGGCGGGAATGACGCTTGCCGCGGTTGTTTGCGGAAACACGACCGTTTTGAAACCCTCGCCCGACGCGCCGACGATTTGCTATAAATTTATGGAAGTCTTGGAAGAAGTCGGTCTTCCCGCCGGCGTCGTCAATTTTGTGCCGGGCGCGGGAACAATGGTCGGCGAGCATCTGGTCGCATCGCCGCTCATTCGGTTTATTTCGTTTACGGGTTCAAAAACAGTCGGTTTGCATATTTACGAAGAAGCGGCGAAAACGCGGCCGGGACAAAAATGGATGAAGCGCGTCGTTGCCGAAATGGGCGGAAAAGACGCGACGATCGTTTGCGATGACGCGGATTTGGATTCTGCCGCACTCGGAACCGTGCAAGCGGCGTTTGGTTTTCAAGGGCAGAAATGTTCGGCGTGTTCGCGTCTGATCGTTGATGAAAAAGTTCACGACGAATTGATGGAAAAAATCGTCGCGTTGACCAAAAACATTAAAATTGGACTTCCGACGAGCGGCGAAACCGAGATGAGCGCCGTGATCAATCAAAAATCTTTTGACAACGCGACTATGATGATCAAACAGGGAATTGACGAAGGCGGAAAGGTTTTGATCGGCGGCGGCGGCGATGATTCCAATGGTTTTTATCTCGAACCGACGATCATTGATAACGTTCAAGCCGGTTCGACGATTGAACAGCAGGAAATTTTCGCGCCGGTTCTCGCCGTCATAAAAGTAAAAGATTTTGACGAAGCATTGGAAGTGGCGAACGGCACGGATTACGGTTTGACGGGCGCGGTTTATTCGACGACGCAGGCTAATCTCGAACGCGCGCGCCGCGAATTTCACGTCGGAAATCTTTATTTGAATAGGAAATGTACGGGCGCCCTGGTCGGCGTTCACCCGTTCGGCGGCTTTAATTTAAGCGGAACGGATTCAAAAGCGGGCGGACGCGAATATCTTTTGCAGTTTTTACAGGGCAAATCAATCGCCCAGAAAATTTAAGTAAATTTTTATTCCCCAAAAGATGAACAAGAGTGATTTTTAAGTTATTCTTGTTCATCTTTGTTTTTCTAAAAACATCAATTCGGAGTAATAATGAAAGTTTTTTGGTGGGTTCTTGGCATTTTAATTTTGCTGAGTCTTTTTCTTTCTTTTACAATAGCGCAGGTTTTGCCGCTTTTTCCCGTAAAAAGACCGGAATCAGCCGAAACGTGGCGGCGCGAAGGCTGGAACGCGATTGAAAAAGCGAAAAAAGAAAAGATTCGCACCGGCAAAGCAAAAAATGTCATTCTCTTTATCGGTGACGGAATGGGCGTCACGACCTTGACCGCTTCGCGCATTTTGGAAGGACAGATGCGCGGCGAAAGCGGCGAGGAAAATCGCTTGAGTTTTGAAGAGTTTCCGTTTTCCGCGCTGTCGAAAACTTATAGCGCAAATCAGCAAACATCGGATTCTGCGCCGACGATGAGCGCGATTATGTCGGGCGTTAAAACTGACGAAGGGGTGTTGTCAGTGAATCAAAATATCGTTCACGGCGATTATCAAACCGTCAAAGGCAACGAAACGGAAACGCTGCTGGAAATGGCGGAAATGGCGGGAAAATCAACCGGCGTTGTTTCAACCGCGAGATTAACGCACGCCACACCCGGCGCGTGTTACGCGCACACGGCGGACCGCGATTGGGAATCGGACAGCGACATTTGTAAACGAAAAAAAGATGCTTGCGAAGCAAAATTTCCGGACATTGCGCGGCAGCTTTTAGAGTTTAAATACGGCGACGGTTTGGAAGTCGCGCTGGGCGGCGGGCGCACAAAGTTTTTGCCGCAGGAAATGTCTGATCCCGAATATCAAAATCTGAACGGTGACCGGCTCGACAAAAGAGATTTGACGAAAGAATGGCTTTCAAAATATAAAGATTCGGCCTATGTTTGGAACAAAGCCGATTTCGATAAAATTGACGCAAAAAAAACAGATCATCTGTTAGGACTTTTTGAGCCTTCGCAGATGCAATTTGAATACGACCGTCCGAAAGACCCGGGCAAAGAGCCTTCTTTGACCGATATGACGACGAAAGCGATTGATATTTTATCGAAAAATAAAAAAGGCTTTTTCTTGATGGTTGAGGCCGGCAGAATTGATCAGGCGCATCATCTCGGCAATGCGTATCGCGCTTTGACCGATACGATTGAGCTTTCGAATGCGGTTCGCGTGGCAATGCAAAAGGTCAATCTCGATGAAACCTTGATAATCGTCACGGCTGACCACAGTCACACCTTTAATATGTCGGGTTATCCGATTCGCGGCAATAATATTCTCGGTCTCGTTCGCGAAGTTGACGACAACGGAAATCCCGAATCCGATTATAAAAAAGACGCGCTCGGATTGCCCTTTACGACGTTAAATTATGCAAACGGCAGAGGTTACACGGGCGAAACGAATTTACAACCCGAAGGCCCGAAAATTTGTTGTGAAGAACCGAAATTCTTTAAGGAAATCACAAAAGGTCGCCCTGATTTAAGCCGAGTTGAAACGACCGGTCCTGATTATTTGCAGGAAGCGATGATTCCGATGAAAAACGAAACACACGGCGGCGAAGACGTGGCGATTTTTGCAACCGGCGCAAATGCGTATATAATTCGGGGTTCGATGGAAGAAAATTGGATTTTTTACGTGATGGCTGATGCGTTCCGCTTTAAAAAATAATAGACAATTTGAAGAAGATTAAGAGATATGAAAAGAAATAATTTGATGAAGATTTTGATGTGTCAGTTGGTTTTAGCATCATTGATAACGCCTGTTTTCGGGCAAAAACAAGAGAAACCGATTATTTTCGCGGTTATAAACGACGGGAATTCGCTTGAACCGATTGCCTTTATCGAAAAAGGTAAATTGACCGCGCCGGTTGGCGGCGACAGTGATGAAAAATTGATTGAGAGTTTCAATAAAACTTATTACAAACCAAAAACTGTGTATCGTTTGATTTTCGGCGGTGTGAATGCCGGAACAGTGACGGTCGTAAGTTCCAACGCCAAGTCAGATTGTGCGAAAAATATGGCGGGTGTCGGAACTCAGTCAACTAAAACTAAACTCGGCGGTTTTATAATGGCATTGGCAACTGCTTCGGTTGCTAAAAAAGCCGCTTCGGGTTTGCGCCGAAAGCCGACCACCGCCGAAAAAACTGAAATTGATTCGCTCGTTCGCACCGAATTTGCCAACCAGAAGGTTGCGGCAAGTGCCATAAAAAACCTGCACTATCAAAATCTGACCGCATTGGATGTTGATAACGATAAAAAAGTCGAGTTTGTCGGTTCGTATTGGGTCGAAACAAGCGCAACCGAACGCGCTTTATTATTTTTTATCGCCGAAAAAAATGCGAAGGGAAAATATGAATTCGGTTTTAGCAATTTTCACAATGTCAAAAAAGATGAAGTGATGAGCACCAATCTAAAGGACATTGACACAGGCATTTATCACGAGCTTCTGCTTGATGCTTTTGATTATGACGATGACGGCGTGAGCGAAATTTTTACTTATACTCAATCATTTGAAGGTGCAGGTTTTACTGCTTACAAACGCGAAAGCGGCAAATGGGAAAAGGTTTTTGAAGGCTCAAATTATCATTGCGGTTATTAAAATTTAACTGTTTGAAATTTAACTTTTGAAAGGCACGAATTAAATTTTCGTGTCTTTTTTACATTAAATTAACAGTTCTAAAACTTAAATTTAACGTTAATACAACCTGAATTTAACGCCTGCCCACTAATCTGCAATTTATACAATTCTTTTATCAATCTTTTCTAAAACGGCAGTTATATTTTTCGGGTGAAAGACCGCGAAATTGGGCGGGTTGTATTTCACAATAACTAAATTCAGAAAAAAAAGTAAGTGAAAATAAATGGAGCAGAGGTAATTTAAAAATGAAAAAATCTTGGTTTTGTATTGTTATATTAGTGTTGGCAGGCTTCGGCGCAGTGCAGGCGCAAAGCGTTCCGAATGTGCGGA
>JBDTZT010000457.1:0-4176 GCA_040005005.1 Actinomycetota bacterium | reverse complement strand
TCCGGGAATGTCGCTCGTGATTGTCAAAGACGGCGAGATAATTTATATGAAAGGTCTTGGTTATAAAGACTTTGAAAATAAAATCGCCGTTACGCCCGACACGCAGTTTGCGATCGGTTCGGCGACGAAGGCTTTCACTGCTTTATCGGTTTTAATGAGCCAGGACGAAGGCAAACTTTCGATTGACGACAGCCCGAAAAAATATCTGCCGTATTTCAAAATGTATGATCCCGACACCGATAAAAACATCACGATTCGGGATTTACTGTCGCATTCGTCAGGTTTGAACCGTACGGATTTGGCGATGATTACCGGCAAACTGAATCGTCAGGAACTGATTCAGGTCGCGGGCGAAGCGAAACCGACCGCGAAACTGCGCGAAAAATTTCAGTATCAAAACATAATGTTCACGGCGGCAGGCGAAATTGTTGCCCAGGTGCAGAAACAGCCCTGGGAAAAATTCATTCCCGAACGCGTTTTTAAGCCGCTCGGAATGAGTAATTCAACGATGTCAATGGTGCAGATGCAGAAGGCAAAAGATTATTCGTTCGGTTACGATTACAATTTCGACACAAAAGAAACGCGCAAACTTCCGTTTCGCGACATAGATCAGGTGGCGCCTGCCGGTTCAATAAATTCGAGCGCGAAAGATATGGCAAACTGGCTGAAATTTGTGATGAACGGCGGAAGCGTGAACGGTAAAAAACTTGTTTCCGACAAAGGTTATGAAGAATGGCTCAAACCGCAGATGAAAATCATCCCAAACGGCAAATTGGCGTATGGTTTCGGCTGGTTTTTGCAGGATTGGAACGGCTTGAAAGTCGTTCAGCACGGCGGAAATATTGACGGATTTAATTCGATGGTCGCCGTGATTCCCGAAAAGAAACTGGGTTTTGTGCTACTGACAAATGTTTCGGCATCGCCGCTCGGCAATGAATTGATGCCGATTGTCTGGGAAAACATTCTCGGAAATCCGAATCCGGCGCAAACGCTTCCCGCGAATGATTTGCAAAAGGAAGTCGGTAAATATCATTTTGATCAGGCAGGTTTTGATGCTGATATTCAGTTAAAAGACGGAAAATTAATCGCAACCGTTCCCGGTCAGCCGGAATACACGCTCGAAAATGTCGGCGGCAGACGTTATAAAATTAAGGAAGTTGAAGGCTTTTTTGTAACTTTCAAAGACGATTCGCTGTATCTCGAACAACCGCAAGGCAATTTTACTCTGCCGAAAGTTAAGGCTGAAACACCCACGACAACGACCGATACTTTAAATAATGCCGCGAAAGAATTAATCGGTAAATATCAAACGCCGAGCGGCAAAGACGTGATTGAAGTCAAAGATGCCGGCGGCAAAATTTCGCTGGTTGTGCCGGGACAGCAGCCTTACGAACTAAAGCCGAAAGACAAAGACGTTTTCAGTCTGAGTCCGCTTCCCGATGCGTATTCGCTTAAAGTCAAACGCGACGCGGGCGGTAAACTTGAAAGCATTATTTTGTCACAGCCCGAAGGCGAATTTCCGTTCAAATACATTGGTGCGGGCGATGTTTCAAATATGCCGAAAATCACAGTTGACGAATTGATGGCGAAAACCATAAATGCGCTCGGCGGCGAAGCAAACTGGCGGAAATTTACGACCCGCGAAACAAAATACGAGATTGATTTTGAAAATCAAGGGGTCAAAGGCACCGGCACGAGTTATCAAAAAGTCCCGAATTTATTTGCCAACAGTGCAACTTTTACCGCATTGAATAAACCGATTGCCACCAATTTTGAGTATTTTGACGGAACGAAAGGCGAAGATATTGTGAGTTTTGCACCCGCCGAAACCTACACCGGACAACGGCTCGAAGACATTAAACAGGACAACGATTTTTACGGACTTTTGAACTGGAAAGACGGTTTGAAATCAGCGGAAGTGACGGGAATGGATAAAGTCGGCGACGAAGATGTTTACGTTGTCGCGTTTTATCCCGAAAAGGCGAGCGATTATACGTATTACATTTCGGCGAAAACATTTTTGCCCTTGAAGAAAACAAGCCTGATTATTTCCAGCACATCGAGCCAAAAACTTCCCGTTACGCAAACTTTCAGCGATTATCGCGCCGTTGACGGCATAATTCTTCCGTTCAAAGCGGTTTCGACGAATTCTTCGATGGGCGATGTCGTCACTTATGTGAAGGAAGTCAAAAACAATGCCGCGATTCCCGATTCGGCTTTCAAACCGAAAGAGAAAGCAAAAACCGTCGGCAAAAATTAATTGCTGACCACTGACAATAAACGAGGATTCACAAATTCCGCATCCGAATGGTCAAAAACCGCGTCGAGTTCTTTTTCGACGCTGCCATGTCCGGGCGGGATTTTTTTGATCAAAGGCGCAAAGTTTTCAAAATCGTAAAGGTCTTTGTCGAGCAGATGCGAACCCGTTACATTGGTCAGTGCGGTCACGATTGAACTGCGAAGAAACGGAATTTCCTTTTCGAGATCGGTAATCAATCGTTTGACTCTGGCGCGTTTCATATTCGGCTGTGAACCGCACAAGTTACACGGAATTATCGGAAACTGTCGCTCTTCGGCATATTTGGCAATTTCTTTTTCCTGACAATAGGCAAGCGGACGAATGACCGTGTTGGTTCCCGCATCCGAGCGCAAAATCGGCGGCATTGCTTTGAGCTGTCCGACATAAAATAAGTTTAAGAGAAATGTCGCAATAATATCGTCGGCGTGATGGCCGAGCGCAACTTTCGTGCATTTTTCTTCTAAAGCAGTTGTATATAAAATTCCGCGTCTAAGCCGCGAACAGAGCGAACAAAAAGTTTTGCCTTCGGGAATGTGCGCTTTGACGACCGAATAAGTATCTTCTTCGACGATTCGATAGTTTACGCCGATGTTTTCGAGATAATTCGGCAATATTTCTTCGGGGAAATCGGGTTGTTTTTGATCTAAATTAACGGCGAGAATTTCAAATTTACCGGGCGAACGGCGCTGCACATCGAGCAGTAAATCGAGCATCGTGTAGCTGTCTTTGCCGCCCGAAAGACAGACCATCACACGGTCGCCTGCTTCAATCATCTTGAAATCGGCGATGGCTTTGCCCATTTTTTTGAGTAGCTTGGTTTTGGTTTTGGTTTCTACAAACAATTTTACGAAGACCTCCAAAACTTAAAAGTCTGACAGAATAAGCAAAAATTTACAAATAGACAAAAAAGACTGGACACAATTCTAAAAAGTCTTTTATCATTAGTTCAACTGGAATAATTCATCAGTTATTCATTTCTAGGAAATTGAAATCAATATAAAATTTCGTTTCGCGTCCGGTTAGGTAATTTCCCCCCCGAAATCCAATCAAAAATTGTCAAGTCGAAAAAATCCAAAGGAGAAGTTTTAGGAAAATTATGATTAGAATGGGCAGAGGTTCTGCAAAAGAACAATTAAACGAAACACAAAGTCATCAGGAACAACCGTCAAATACGAGTGATTTTTATCAATATTCGAGCGAAAATCAGCCGTCTTCAACCCGCGCTACTTCCGAAAGCGAATCAATGGCACGTGACATCAAGGAAGGTCGGCTGAGCGGTTATGTCGGCAACGGCACGGTTTTAACGGGCGAAACCAGTTTTCAGGCGATGCTTCGCATTGACGGTCATTTAACGGGTAGAGTTACATCGGAAAACGGCACCTTAGTGGTTGGTTCGACAGGTAAAGTTGACGCAAATATCAATGTTGCGGCGGCAATTATTAGTGGTGCGGTCAACGGAGATATTATTACTTCGGAAAAACTTGAACTTGGACGTACGGCGCGGGTTATCGGCAATATCCAAACGCCGCGCCTCGTGATTGAAGACGGCGCGATTTTAGAAGGCGGATGTACAATGCTCAAAGCCAAAGAATCATTGGACAAACGCAATTTCAAAGTCGAACAGACGCCGTCCGAAACATCAATCAGCGGCGAAGAAATTTCAACTGCCGAAACAGACGAAGATGACGAGGAAGCGGAAGCGGCGGCGAATTAGTGAAAAGCGAATAGTTAAAAATGAAAAGTGAATGGCAAAAGTGATTTTGCCATTCACTTTTTTTTGTTTCGACATCTTTCCGAGCAGTGCTTTACCTCATTCCAAACCTTTTCCTGAGCGCCCGGCGCCAAGCGAACGGGCACTTGCACCTTGCGCAGATTTT
>JBDTZT010000456.1:0-4196 GCA_040005005.1 Actinomycetota bacterium | reverse complement strand
GTATCGAGATCAGTCCTGAAATTAGCGTCAACGCCAGAAAACGCATCGCAAAAAACAAATGGAAAAATGTTGAAGTCATGGTGGCGGCGGCTCAGGATGTCCCGCTGTCAGGTGTGTTCGATGGACTGATCATGTTTGCCGCTGCTGATGTTTATGCTTCGGAAGAGGCTTTGGATAATATCTTTCCGCATTTAAAAACAGGTGCTCGCGTGGCTGCATTCGGAGCAAAACTTTCATCAACGCGTTTGGGCGTAATTTTAAATCCTATCTTAAAGTTGCTTTTCAAACTCTCTTTCTCAACAACTCCGAGTCCGAACCACGAACCTTGGCAAATATTGGCGAAACGTGTTGAGAATCTTGAGGTTAAAGAATATTTTGGCGGATCCATGTTCCTTGTTTCGGGTTTTGTAACGCGAAAATAAACAGCTTACTGTAATTTAACATTGGATTGTGAATTAAACTTCGGAAGATAAACAAACTGTCTAAAATAAAAAGATGTCCAATAAAGAGTAGTGATACTCTGATGAAAATAGATAGCTAAGTTGTTGATTCAATTAAAAAAGCTATTTTCACTCCTGGTGATGAAGTAGCACACATCATTGACGCTACTCTGAAAATAGCTCGCTTATTTTTGCTTAAGGTTGAGCTATTTCCAGAGTAGTATCCATTTAGTTTTGACACAATTTTTTACCTTTTCTTTTTTTCGCCTTTTACCCTCATAATCCGTCATCTCATAACAAATTGAAACTTTTTCTTGTAAAAATCGAATAAGGTAGAGAAAGTTATCTGCAAAAAAATCAAAGAGGTTAATCTATGAAAATTCAATTAAAGAGAGTCTTTTTAGGCTTGGTTTTACTGGCGATGATCGGGGCTGTTTTTTCAAACGCCAACGCGCAAACAAAGTCAATCAATGTTCCCGTTACCTATTACAAATTACCGAACGGTTTGCGAGTCGTTTTATCGCCCGAAAAGTCGGCACCGCTCGTTACCATCGCGGTTTATTATGGAATCGGTTTTCGTATCGAACCGAGAGATAGAACGGGTTTCGCGCATCTTTTCGAGCATTTGATGTTTCAAGGCTCGAAAAATATGGGCAAAATGGAATATATCAAACTCGTGCAATCAAACGGCGGCGTTTTAAACGGTTCAACGCGCTTTGATTTTACGAATTATTTTGCCGTCGTGCCGTCAAATAAACTTGAAACTTTGCTGTGGGCGGAAGCCGACCGGATGAAAGGTTTGGACATCACGCAGGCGAATCTGACAAATCAGCAAGGCGTCGTCGGCAACGAAGTAAAAGTCAATGTTTTGAATGCGCCTTACGGCACTTTTCCGTGGATTGATTTGCCGATGGCGGCTTTTTCAAACTGGTATAATTCGCATAATTTCTACGGCGACTTAAAAGACATCGAAGCCGCCACGCTCACGGACGCGAAAGATTTCTCGACCAAATATTACACGCCTTCAAATGCCGTTTTGGTGGTTACGGGCGATTTTGAGGAAGGACAAGGCAAAGAATGGGTGAGTAAATATTTCGGCAGCATTCCATCGCAAAAAGCCGAACCGCAGCCGGACATTTCCGAGCCGCGACAAACCGAAGAAAGAACCGTCACGCGCACCGATAAACTCGCCAATAAACCAGCCATCGGTTTTGGTTATCAAATGCCGAAACGCGGCAGTAAGGAATATTATGCGATGGGACTGCTTGACCAGATTCTGATCGAAGGTGAAGACAGCCGGCTTTATCAGGAACTCGTTAAAAACAAAAAATACACGAGCGGTTTGAGCGGCGGCATAAATTATCTGGGAAATATGTTCAACTACAACGGTCCGATGCTGTTCGCGGTTGATCTGATTCACGACGACCAATTTACGCCGCAGGAAATCTTAGCGGCGACCGATTCGGTCATCGATCAAATTCAAACGAAAGGCGTTTCGCAAGCCGAAATTGACCGCGCACTCGTCAAACTCCGTTCGGGTTTGTATGACACGATGCAGCAATTCGGTGGTTTCGGACGCGCCGATCTGCTCGCAAGCTTTGCGCTGTTTGACGATAAACCGCAGGAAATCAACGAAATCGAAAATAATTTCCGCAAAGTTACGCCGAAGGTCATTCAAGATACGGCAAAGGAATATTTGCGGAAAACCAACCGCACCGTGGTTATTGTCAATCCCGAAAAAATGGATAAAAAGAGCGAATAAGGAGGCAAATCAATGGAAAATGGAAAATGGAAAATGGATAATAAAATGAAAATGAAAAATTCTCTGCGTCTCTGCGTCTCGGCGGTGATGCTTCTTTCTTTTGCCTTCAATCTTTTCGCGCAAAAGGAAACGCCCCCGGCAGGCGGACCGCCGAAAGCGTTTGTTTTTCCGGCCGCGGAAACTTTCGCGCTGAAAAACGGAATGCGCGTGACGCTCGTGCCTTACGGTTCGGTGCCAAAAGTTGCGATTCAAGCTTTTGTGCGTTCGGGAAGTCTGAACGAAAAGACGGAACAGCGTTGGATTTCCGATGTCGTCGCGTCGCTTTTGAAAGAAGGCACAGCGACTCGTTCATCTGAAGACATTGCGCGTGAAACCGCCGATATGGGCGGAAGTATTTTTACGGGCGCGCAAACCGACAAAACCGTTATTGGCGGGGAAGTTCTTTCGGAATTTGACACGCGCTTTCTGACGCTGATGGCGGATGTGATTTTGAATCCGAAATTTGCAGCGGGAGATTTGGAAACAATTCGCGCCAACAAAATCCGCGAACTGACCATCGCCAGAGCGCAAGCCGGAACGATTGCCGCCGAGAAATTCCGGCAAGTTATTTTCCCGAATCATCCATACGGCGAGATTTTTGCTTCGGAAGATGTGATTAAAAGCTACAAACTCGAAGATGTGAAAGCGTTTTACAACGATAATTACGGCGCATCCCGGACTTCGCTTTATGTCGTCGGACAATTTGACGGCGCAAAAGTAAAAGCGGCAATTGAAAAACTTTTCGGCGGCTGGAAAAAAGGCGCCGAGCCGATTCGCAATGTTCCGACGATTAACGCCAAGCGCTCTTTAACGGTGGTTGACCGTCCGAATTCGCCGCAATCCACGATTTATGTCGCAATGCCCGCCATTTCGCCGTCTGACAATGATTTCGTTAAATTTACCGTGATGAATAATATCCTCGGCGGCAGTTTCGGTTCGCGCATCACGTCGAATATTCGTGAAGATAAAGGCTATACATATTCGCCCGGAAGCAGTGTTTTTAATCGTTACAAAACCGGCTACTGGTTTGAATCGGCAGATGTCACGACGCAATTTACGGGCGCGTCAATCAAAGAGATTTTGTATGAAATAAATCGCCTGCGAACCGAACCGCCAACGGATGCGGAAATGCAAGGCATCAAAAACTATATGACCGGAATTTACGTCCTGCAAAATTCCACCCGCGGCGGCGTGATCAATCAGCTTGAATCAATGAATTACAACGAACTCGATAAAAACTATATTGATTCGTATATTCAAAAAGTAAATGCCGTCACGCCGCAAGACGTGCAAACAATGGTGCAGAAATATCTGACCGAAGACAAAATGACGATCGTCGTCGTCGGCGATAAAGCCAAGATCACCGACCAATTAAAGCCTTACGAAAATTAATTGTTGAGGTTAAAAAAGAGAAAGGAGATTGGAAGTTTTTTATTTTCAATCTCCTTTCTCTTTTAGAAAAAGTCAGTAGCGCATTCGCCTTAGCATATGCGTCTTTGCCTGATGAAAAATACGCCTCGGCTGACCTCGGGCGCTTCTGACTTTTCTACTTTTGTCACCAATTATAATGGAAGCGGTTGATCAAAATTTACGGGACGGAGAATTACCGGAAAGCGAAATTTTGATAAAAAGCCGTTCGCGCATTAAACTTAGAATAATCTTATGCGAACATTGATTCATATTTCAGACATTCATTTCGGGCGTGTGGATTACGCGATTGTTGAGCGTCTGCGCGAAAAAATTACGGAACTCGCGCCGAATCTCGTGATAGTTTCCGGCGATTTGACGCAGCGCGCGCGCTCAAAGCAATTCATCGAGGCGCGGCAGTTTTTAGATTCTCTGCCGCAGCCGCAAATCATTGTGCCGGGCAATCACGACATCCCGATGCACAATGTTTTTGCGCGTTTCGTTACTCCGCTCGAAAAGTATAAAAAGTATATTACCGAAGATTTAGA
>JBDTZT010000455.1:0-4213 GCA_040005005.1 Actinomycetota bacterium | reverse complement strand
TTAGTGTTGGCAGGCTTCGGCGCAGTGCAGGCGCAAAGCGTTCCGAATGTGCGGATCGTCTTGCCGGAACGGTTTCGTGCTTTAACCAATCAGTGGTTTGATCTGCGGATCGAAGCCGAAAATCTATCGAGCCCGACGGCAAGAGTAGTCGTTAATATTGAATCTGACGGCAAAGAGGTTTTGAATTATGCGGGGGCGCTCGAACAAACATCCGATAACGATGTGAATTCGGCGACTTTGGACAAGGCTTGGACCTATCGGAAAACTTATTTTTCAACTCCCGGAATTAAAACAATCTTTGCGTATGTCATTGACGGCCGAAGAATTTACGGCGTTGCCGCGCAGGTCAGCGTTCAGCAATTTAATCTTCAATCGCAAAAAAACATCGTTTTATTTATCGGCGATGCGATGGGAACGGCTTATCGTGATGCCAGCCGGATCGTCGCGCAAAGCACCGGAAACCGTTTCCGCGAAGGCTGGTTTGATGAACTTCAACAAATGGATAAAATGCCCGTGACGGGAATGAGTATGACGTATTCGCTCGATAATATCGTGCCTGATTCGGCGAATACCGGTTCGGCCTGGACCACCGGAAATAAAACGATCAACGGCGCGGTCAATGTTTTTCCCGATAACAATGATTTTCGATATTCACCGGCAAATCAACAGGCGACCAAACAATACGCGCTTGACAATCCGCGAGTCGAAACGCTCTGGCAATATTTGAAACGTCGTTACGCTTACAAAACCGGAATCGTAACCACATCAGATGTGACGGACGCAACGCCGGCGGCGGAAGGCGGCCACACGATTACGCGAAGTTTGCTCAATGACATTGCCAAACAATATGTTGACGGCTCGATCAATCCGGGAAATCAATTTGATGTCATTATGGGCGGCGGACTCGAACATTTTACCGCCCGGACGGCGGCCAATAGCGGTGATACGCGCAATCTGGTGACCGAATTACAAAGTTCGGGGTTTAGTTATGTGCAAAACCGTTCGGAATTAAACGCGATTAACAACACGAACGCGCCGAACAAAATTCTCGGACTTTTCCGCACGGGAAATATGAATGTCGCTTACGATAAACTCGGTTTGGCGCGACCGGTTGACGAACCAAACCCCGATTTCGCGGGTTTCACCAATCAGCCTTACTTAGACGAAATGACCGACAAGGCGATCGCCACTTTGAGCAAAAACAATTCGCCGTTTATTTTAATGGTCGAAGGCGCGTCAATTGACAAACAATCGCATCCGAATTACGCCAACGGACAAATCTGGGACAACATCGAATTTGACAAATCCGTCGGTGTCGGTCGCTCGTTTGCGAATCGAAACGCGCAAACTCTGGCGAACACATTGCTAATCACAACTGCCGACCACGACCAATCAATGTCGATTCTCGGCGCAGTTGATACGAATGTTCCAAATGCTATTCAAAATGTTATTTCGATTTTGCCGTATTCAAACGGAAACAGACCGAACGGCAATGTCGGGGCGGAAAATCGAATCGGCGAAACGACCGGATTTCCCGATTATATGGATTTAAACGGTGATCGTTATCCTGAGAATACAAATCGGATCAAGTTAAAAGTCGGTTATCGAACGGGCGACCACACCGGTTCATCTGTTCCGGTAACGGCGGAAGGCGCGGGCGCGTTGCTCTTTTACGGTTATTACGACCAAACCGATTTATTTTTCAAGATGGCCAAAGTCTTGACCATCAACACGCAGTCGTTGGATGATGCGTTAAGTTATAAACGCGGCGTTGATATTCCGTATTTCTCTCCGGCAACGCAATTGCTGGTTGGCAAAGATCGCGGAAATGTGACGATGCTCAAAAACGCGCCGCTGTTTTCATCGCGTTTGATGAAAGAAGGCGAAACATATTGTCTCGACGAAGACGATAAATAGAAATATTTTACTTCTCAATCAGCGCAACGGCTCGGCAAAATTGTCGAGCCGTTTTTCTTTACCGGGTAAAATCATTAGAATCGAAACTGATGAAAATCGTTTTTATGGGAACGCCGAATGCGGCAGTACCGGGTTTAGAAAAAATTTTGCAAGCTGGTCACGATGTTGTCGCCGTTTATACGCAGCCAGACCGACCTTCGGGGCGCGGCAATAAAATTTCGTTTTCGCCCGTTAAAGAATTTGCCGCGAAGAATAATTTACAGGTGTTTCAGCCGACGAAAATAAAAACGCCTGACGCTCTTGAAATTTTCAAATCGCACAACGCTGATGCGACGGTCGTCGTTGCTTACGGACGAATTTTGCCCCAAACTTTTCTCGAAGCGTTTCCGAAGGGCGCAATAAACGTGCATTTTTCACTTCTGCCGAAATATCGCGGAGCGGCGCCGGTCAATTGGGCAATCGTCAATGGCGAGGCAAAAAGCGGCGTCACGACGATGCAGATGGATATTGGTTTAGATACCGGCGATATTTTACTGCAATGTGAAACCGAAATCGGCGAAGGCGAAACGGCGGTTGAATTAATGCAAAGATTATCGTTTGTTGGCGCGGATTTGCTTTCGGAAACCTTGGCAAAGCTCAATGAATTAAAGGCGCAACCGCAAAACCAAGCCGAAGCAACTTTTGCCCCGATTATGAAAAAAGAAGACGGCGCGATTGATTGGAATTTAGCGGCGCGGGAAATCGCTAATCGAGTGCGCGGTTTTCAGCCGTTTCCGTCGAGCTTTACAAAATATCAGGATAAAAAATTAACGATTTGGAAAGCGAAAGAATTTCAGATTTCAGATTTCAGATTTCAAAATGCGGGTGAAATTTTAGAAGCAAAAGGCGACAAACTTTTTGTCGGCTGCGGCAATCAAACCGTTTTGCAGATTGATGAATTACAGCTTGAAGGCAAAAAACGAATGGCGACCCGCGATTTTTTGAATGGAATAAATTTGCCAATCGGAGAAAAATTAGTTTAAAAATGTCTGAAACTAACTATCAAATTATTACATTTTACGAATTCAAGCGGCTCGAAAATCTGCCTGAAATTAAAGCATCGCTGGTTGCCGCAATGGACCAATTTTCCATCAAAGGCACGCTTATTATCGCCGAAGAAGGTTATAATTCGACTGTTTCGGGTTTCCCCCGAGAGATTAAAAATTTTATCGAAATTCTCGAAAAAGTTTTTGCAACAAAATTATGTTATAAATCTTCATTTCACGCAGAACGTCCGTTTTCAAAGGCGAAAGTCAGAATTAAGAACGAGATCGTTTCGCTTCGTAAAAAAGTCGAAATTGAAAAAGGGATCGGCACCCACGCCAAACCGGCCGATTGGAACAAAATAATTTCCGACGAAAAGACGATAATTTTGGATGCGCGCAACGATTATGAAGTGGAAGTCGGAACATTCAAAGGTGCGATTAATCCGAACATCGAAAAATTCAGCGATTTGCCTGCCTTTGTTGCCGAAAATTTCAATCCCGGCGAGCATAAACGATTTGCGATGTTCTGTACGGGCGGAATCCGCTGCGAAAAATTCGCGCCGTTGATGAAGGAAATGGGTTTTGAGGAAGTTTTCCAACTCGAAGGCGGAATCTTGAAATACCTCGAAGAAACGCCTGAAAATGAATCGCTTTGGGAAGGTGAATGTTTTGTTTTTGACGACCGGATCGCGGTTGATAAAAATTTGGGGCAAGGCAAAACCGAAGATCGGCGTCCATTGACAATCAATCCGCCGCAGAAAAAATGAAAATATCACCATCAAGAATCGCCGCGTTTGAAATTCTCACCAAAATCGAAAATGAAAAAGCCTTTTCGTCAGTTCTGTTGCCGTTAGCGGAAGAAAAATTGGAGACAAAAGACCGCGCTCTGTGCCACGAATTGTCGCTCGGAACTTTAAGAAAACAAATCTATCTCGACCGAACAATCGAAAAACTGACGAACGGCAAAAAACTCGATTCAGCGGTGAAAATAATTTTGCGACTCGGACTTTATCAAATGATTTTTCTCGATAAAATTCCGGCGCACGCGGCAATCAACGATTCGGTAAATCTTGTGCAAATGGCCAAGAAGACTTCGGCGAAAGGTTTTGTCAATGCGATTTTACGCAGATTTACACGCGAAAATGTCGGGCTTGAGTTTAAAGATGAAGTAGAAAAACTTGCGGTCGAAACTTCGCATCCGCAGTGGTTGATTGAAAGATGGATAAACGAATTCGGTATTGAAGATACCGCAAAATTAGCCGCAGCGAATA
>JBDTZT010000454.1:0-4231 GCA_040005005.1 Actinomycetota bacterium | reverse complement strand
CTACTTTGAGTCCGACTTGCGCTCCGCGAACCGCCGCCACATAACCGCCGGGACCTGAGCCGATAATAACCACGTCAAATTGTTCTGCCAATGTTTTAAACCTCTGTTTATTAAAAATTTATAAAATAACTGTAATGATATTATAGAAAGTTCTCGTATTTTCAGCTAGTTTGCAAAATGGAAAACGCGAACATATCAAAGATGCCCGCGTCTTGTCGATTCTTTTGCACAATCTGATAATTAAGTTTTTTTATAATCCTATCTTTGCGGCTTAGCGTCTTGGCGGAAGATTTATTTTGAATATGTCCGGCAAAAAGAAACTATTTTCCGCCTGAGAAGCAAAGGTGCAAAGTGAAATCAAAGTATTTCGGAATACTTAAAAAACAAAGTACTAATTATTACCGAAATAACTGTCGTAATCTTTCAATAGCTGGTTGTATTTATCAAGCGCACCGTCGCTCTTTTGAAAATTCTCGGCGTATTTCTTTTTCAAACCCTGGAAGTCGGCGACGGCCTTGTCATTCGCGTCATTCATCTTTTTGAAAAGCGCGGGGCTGACCTGTCCTTCGCGAACGGTTTTCAGCGCGTCGCGTTTCTCTTTCACTCCGGCTTTTTTCGCGTCGAAAACCTTTCGTGCGTCATCCACGCCGTCCGTGGTCGGGTCGGCATCAATTTTTTTGATCATTTCGCTGACCATCGCCGTCTGGACGGTGATAAATGCCTCGACTTCCGCGTCTTTATTGGAATTGCTGCAGCCGGCGAAAGCCAGACAAAATACCATTGTTATAAATATTGTGACCTTTTTCATTTTGATTTATCCTCGGCTTATTCTTCAGAGCAGATCAAGCATTGGTGGAAAATATCAGTAACGATGCTCAACAAACACCAGATTTGTTGCCCTATTGATAATATACAGCAAAGTGCGTCCCGCGTTTGCTCTACATTTGATTCAAATCGGTTCTCGATCATCAAAACTTTAATAAAATATTCGATTTCCTGATTATTTTTTCTAAAACACCGGATTAGAAGTGCCCAAGGATTTCAAGTAAAAAACGCGGACAAGAATGAATCTGGTCCGCGCCGCTTTGAAAGCTGAAAGTTTAAATTGTTACTGCTACTTAATAATTTCCGAATAAGACTGCACCAGCTTCACAAATTTATTCATAGCCTCGCCGTTTTCGGCTAATTTCTGCGAATTTTTTTGCTGAACGTCCGTCAGCATCTTCATATCGCTGGTCATACTGTCGGTCAATTTCTTGGTCACTGCCTCACTGACCTGCACACCGCGTGCTTCTTTGATCGCGTCCCATTTGGTTTTCAACCCGGCTTTTTTCGCGTCGAAAGACTTTTGCGCTTCGTCCACTCCGGCTTCGGTCGGATTGGCATCAATCTTCTTCACAATATCGTCTATCACGGCGTGATTCTCGCCAATAAATGCTTCGAATTCCGCATCTTTATTACACCCAACTAATCCTAAGCAAAATACGACCAATAAAAACAATGTAACTTTTTTCATTTTTTAAATAACTCTCCAGTTTGTATTTTTAGTTTTTTAGAACTTTAATGTAGAAAGAACGGCTAATCATACAATAATTTGCAGGAAATAGAAAAAAAATATGGAACATTCAAAAGAATTCGCGAAATTAGTCGCGGAAATTTTGCCGCACGTCAAGGAGATTTCCATCGCAGAAACGAGAGAAAGAGTAACGGGCGGCGCGACTTTGATTGATGTGCGCGAAGACCACGAATGGGACGCGGAACACGCGGAAGGCGCAATGCACATTGGGCGCGGCGTGATCGAACGCGATATTGTTTGGCAATTTCCCGATAAAGATACGGAATTGATTCTCTATTGCGGCGGCGGTTACCGCTCGGCGCTCGCCGCGGATAATTTACAGAAAATGGGCTATACAAATGTTTTATCGATGACCGGCGGCTGGACGGCGTGGAAGGAAAGAATAAAGGATGTAACAGAACTAGCAAGAGAACGCACAAGGGAAATAGCCGCTTCTTTTTTAGAAAAAGGCGATGCGACCGGCTGGTTTGACGCGCTTTATAAAGAAGCCGCCGGCAACAACGAAAAGATTCCGTGGGCCGACCTTGAACCGAACCGTTTCTTTCGCGCCTGGGCTGAAAGAACGAATCTGCGCGGGCAAAATCGAAACGCACTCGTCATCGGCTGCGGTCTCGGCGACGACGCTCGATATTTGCACGACTTAGGCTTTCGGGTGACGGCTTTCGACATTTCGCGCACGGCAATCGAATGGGCGCGAAAGCTTCATCAGGACACGGATATAAACTTCGTCGTTGCCGATTTATTTGAGACGCCGAAAGATTGGTATCAGGCGTTTGAATTCGTGCTCGAAGTTTATACGATTCAACCGCTGCCGTTAGAGATGCGTTCCAAAGTGATCGACGCCATCGCCAATTTCGCCGCGTTTCGCGGGACACTTGTCGTCGTCACACGCGGACGCGAAAATGACGAAGAACCGTCAGAACTCCCGTGGGCATTATCGCACCAGGATTTGTCGCGCTTTGAAGTTAACGGCCTCAAACAAATACACTTTGAAGAAATGCCTGGCGATGAAGAACCGCCTGTGCCGAGATTTATAATTGAATATTTGAAACAATGAAAAATGGAAAACGGATAATGCAAAATTAATTATCCATTTTCCACTATCCATTTTCCATTGCAGTTAAATCTCCTTTTGCGCGAGTTTGCTCCAATATTTCAGCTCGCGGCGGCGGTAATCGGGCGAAGTTTTCGCTGATTCAACGGCTTGCTCGAACGCGTCCCGCGCCTTTTCAGTTTCGCCCTGCGCCTTTAAAACTTTGCCTAGATAATACAAACCTTCGGAATCAACCGGACGGCGCTCGACGAATTTTTCCAATGCTTCACGCGCTTCCGCAAGCATTCCGGCTTCCATATAGGTCGCGCCGACTTCGCGCCAGATTTCGCTCAAAGCGTGTTTGTCGTTTTGTTCGAGCACGACCGAAAAATAATTCAGCGCGGTTTGAAACTCGCCTTGTTTGCGGGCAATTTTTCCCAGTTCATAGTTTGCGTCAATTTCGTCTTTGTCTATCTCAAATGCTTTGTTGAGGTGTTCGAGAGCTTTCGCTTCCTGCCGCCGCTGCAAGTAGATCAAACCGAGCTGGACGTGCGCGTCGGCATCTTTCGGATTGACGGTCGCGTTATGCAAAAAGCGTTTGAAATTCTGTTTTTGGCGAAAAGCGCTGCCGAAACCGCGAACTCCGCCCGTCAATGCGCCGCCGAAATACAGATAACCGTAAAAAAGCAAAAACGGCGAGAAAAGCCACGGCGAAACAATCTTGAAAACATACATTCCCAAACTAAAAGCGAGCCACGCGGCGCAAACCACCAGGCAGGCTGTTCCGTAATTGGCGCCAAAAACCGTCCGCAGCGCAAACACCATCAAAACACCGAATAAAAGACCGCTTCCGAGCCACATCGCAAAAAAAACGAGCGGCGTCACATTCGACGAGTAAAGCAAAATTCCGAGAGCGGCAAACGGCAGATGCGCCGCCGCCCAGGCTGTCAGCGAACAGGTCGCGAGTTCGCCGTAACTGCGCGACAAAACAACGCCGAAACTGCCCGTCCCGCCAAAAAGAGACATCAAAAGAATTACGGCGGGAACATAAAAGACAGAAAGCGACAGCAGCGGCTGATAAAATTTATTCGGCTCAAACGAGAAAAAGCGAAAGAAAGTATCGCCGATAACGGGAATCTTTTCTCGCGCCGCCCATGCTTTATTATATTCAGCGATTGCTTTCAAATATTGCGAATCATCTTCGGGCGAAGCGTCCTTTACTGAATAATCGTAAAATTCGTTAAAAGTCGGAATGTGATAGGCCGTTTGCAGTTTGGCATTGATCGTTAAAAAAAATGCTGTTGAAACAAACAAGACCAACGCGGCGGCAATCAGCCAACTGCCTTTATCAATGATTTCGCTCATCGCCGAAGCCGGACGGAAATAGAGCTGAAAAACAAGTTTTGCGGTTTCCATATTTTGGCGGATCAGGAGCAGAAAAGGAAAGTCCTCAAAAACAGAGTAAGTTTAATACCGGAAAAATGTCAACAATTTTCTCGTTTTCAGCAACTGAACTTTAACTAAAAATTGTCTCAAAAATAAGGTGTCGGTCAATTTTTTTGTTCTTCCTTTGCGACTTAGCGACTTTGCGGGAAACAAAACATATCCCGCAAAGTCGCTAA
>JBDTZT010000017.1:0-14357 GCA_040005005.1 Actinomycetota bacterium | reverse complement strand
TTGGTCTTTGGTCTGCGGTCTTTGGTCTTTGGTCTTTTTCTCTCGACTCTTTCGTAAATCAACAATCCGTTCTCTAATTTCATTCGTGATGTGCGAAAAAGTAATTTCGTAATCGGGACGCGTCACGACAATAATATTCACCAGCGTCAGAACTTTTTCCCATTCGCGCCACGTCGTAATTTCAGCCCACGAATCGGCGCCCATCACAAAAAAAATCTCAGTCTCGTTTAATTCATTTTTCAATCTTTCAAGAGTTTCAACCGTGTAAGGACGTTCGGGAACGTCGAGTTCCATTTTGGAAACCTTAATTTTTTCCTCCTCATTCGTCGCCAAACAAAGCATCGCAAAACGATGAAACGCCGAAGTCGGTTTTTTATCTTTTTTGTGCGGGGCGTGAAAAGCGGGAATAAAGACAAATTCGTCAAGTTCAAAAAGTTCGCTCAATGCTCGCGCAATCATTAAATGTCCATTGTGAAGCGGATCAAATGAGCCGCCGTAAAAAGCAATTTTTTTCATTTGCCATAGAGTTCACCGAAGAACACAGAGATTATTTTTTGAGATTATTACAAAAATCTCTGAAAACTCTGTGTTCCTCGGTAGCTAATTTAAAAGTTTCCGAAAATGTTCACAGACTTCAAGCAAAATTTTATCGGAACAATTCGGATTGCTCGCTTAACTCTATTTCCGTTTGCTTGATTTCCGCCAATTTTTTCGCGACCGCCGAAACGAGTTCTTTAGTTCCGAGATTCGTAACAGCCGAGATTTCAAGAAATTCTTTGCCGTCTTTTTCGGCGCGTTCACGCAAAATTTCCAATCTGTCGGGGTCGTCCAGCGCATCGAGTTTGGTCGCCACCACAATCTGCGGACGATTTGCTAAATCTTGGTTGTAATTTGCCAGTTCACGGTTGATGATTTCGTAATCTTCAACCGGATTTCGCTCGGAAAGCGATGAAACATCAACCAGATGCAGCATTAGTTTTGTGCGTTCGACGTGGCGCAAAAAGCGGTCGCCGAGTCCGGCGCCTTCCGACGCGCCTTCGATCAAACCCGGAATGTCAGCGACGACAAATGTATTAAAATCACCGAGATCAACGACGCCCAAATTCGGTTCGAGCGTCGTAAAAGGGTAATCGGCAATCTTCGGTTTCGCGGCGGAAATAACCGAAATCAGCGTAGATTTTCCCGCGTTCGGAAAACCGACAAGTCCGACATCAGCAATCAGTTTTAATTCGAGCTGCAACTCTTTTTCTTCGCCTTCGCGTCCGGTGTAATGAAACTTTGGCGCACGGCGCGTCGGCGTCGCGAAATGCTGGTTGCCCCAGCCGCCTTTGCCGCCTTTAGCCGCCAAAAAACGCTGTCCGGCTTCGGTAAAATCAAAAACAAGGTCACCTGATTCGACATCGAAAACCTGTGTTCCGACCGGAACTTTGACAGTTATGTCCGCGCCTTCTTTGCCGTGCCGGTTTGAGCCTTCGCCGTGCTTCCCGCGTTCGCCTTTGTGTTCGGGATTGTAGCGCAAATGAAGAAGTGTATTCAAACCTTCGCTGGCTTCAATCCAGACGCTTCCGCCGACTCCGCCGTCGCCGCCCGAAGGTCCGCCGCGCGGAACAAATTTTTCGCGCCGGAAAGCCGTCACGCCGTTTCCGCCGTCGCCCGCTTTGACTCTGATTTTTACGCGGTCAATAAACATAAGGTTTGATTGTAGAATTTCTAAGGCGAGTTAGCAAAACAAGCAGACAAGCGTAAAAAAAGAAAGTGTTACCTCGATTTCTCAAAATAACACTTTCTTTTTGCCTTATTTGAATACCGAAGTATTCTAATCAGGTTGGCAATTTTTAGATGTACACCTTACTCATTGCCGATTTTTTATATTCCGAAGAGTCTCGCGGCGAGTACATCTCCGGTCAACACACAATCTGTTTTCACATTTTGCTTGCGTTTCTTTACGAAACGCTGTGCCGATAGGTTTTTGTTGGGGTGGCTTTTCCTCCACCGCCGGTTACGTTCCCGGCAACGAGGCTCATTTGCTTTCGCTTATGAGCGGCTTTTGCTCCCTTTTAGTGGTTCCATGCCAAAAGGTGTTGTTCGTTTTTATCCGAATAACCTGAAAAAGTTTTTCAACTTCTTCTCAGCAAGCCTTTCGGCTTCGATTCAGGGCGTAATAGCAACTTTTTTCCGTCTTTCGTTACTCTCAAACAATACGTCACCGCTTTTGTTTGCCTCTCCCTGTATCGGTCAAAAGCCCGTAAGCATTTTGACTTGTAGAAGCGATTCTACACTCATATTTTCGCTTGTCAAGTAGAAAATACTTTAAGTTTTGCAATTATTTTATGGACAATTTTTGAACAAACTGTGGAAAACTTTTTCAATGGCCTGTGGAAAAAACTGTGGAAAACTACGCAAACATTTTCAAGTCAGATTTTAAAAATTCAGGTAATTTTGACGGAACCTTATATAACTTGTGGAAAACTGTCAAAGTCGGCTGTCAAAAAAAAAATCATATCGAAAAAAAAATAGTTTTGAAACGGTTTTGAGAAAACTTTTTGATATAAATTTGCTCAAAATGCAAATCTCCCCCGTAGTCTTCTATGTGAATTAGGATTGGATCATTCAAAATCTGTCAGCATAACCGCATCTTTGTACTGATGCCCGTAGGAAATTGCCAATTGCTTTCCGCTTTTTGACCACGCAAAGTTGAAAATTCGCGCTTTTGGCAGGGTGAAAATTTCCGTCGGTTCGCCGCCTTCGATGCTTTGGCGCATAATCATTGTTTTGCCTTCGTCCCAACTTATGTAATCAAACGCTTTGCCGTCGGCGGTCATTTGAATGACTTGATTGACCATTTTTACATCGAAAAACTTTATCTCGGACGGATTTTGAATCGAAGCCACGCCGAATTGGAAATTCGTTTTATCGTTATCGTCCGCCACTTTGTTTGACCAGTTCATAAAAGTCAAACGACTGCTGTCGGGTGCGAGCGCGAGCACGGCGACCGGATTTGCCGCGCCTTTTTCAAGTATCGTTTCTTCCGTTTTGTCCACCAGACTCAAACGTTTTATCGCGCCGCCTTCGCGGTCGCGGAAAATGTAATAAAGATATTTGCCATCCTGCGAAATTTGCGGATTCATTCGCCAGCCGTCTTTGCCGTCGGTGATTTGCGTCAGATTTCCGCCGCTCGAATCCATTCGCCAAGCGTTGACGAACGGACTTTGGGTAGTGGTAAAATAGATGTGTTTTCCGTCGTCGGACACGGTCGGCGACTCGCAGTTAAAATCCGTGTTTGTGGTCAAAGATTGGCGCCCATTGTCGGCTAAATTGACTGCGCCCAAATTTGACATCGGATTTTCTTCCGAATAGGAAACGTAAATCAATTTATCTTCGCCCGCCCATCTGAGAGTCGTTTGCCCGATATTGTTGGTGTTTCCGAAGGTTATTTGCTTTTGCTCATTAAGATTTTCCACGCCCGCGACGAAAAGATTCGAGTTTTCGGCGGTTTGTAGTGCGAGAACTTTTTTGCCGTCAGCGGAAATCGAGATTCTGCCGTAGGTGTTTAAGCCGTTCGTAATTCGCTGAACGTCGCCGGAATTATAAAAAATCTTCCACAGGTGGAAAAATTTGCCGCCTTCATTTGCCGAAGCGATCAGCGTTTCGCCGTCAGGCAGCCACGCGATTTGCTCGAATTTCCGAAGCCGTTGAGTTTTCACTTCTTCCTTTTGCCCGCTTTCTGCGTCAATCACGAAAAGTGAAGTCCGTCGCGCCGTAAAATTCTCCACCACATACGCGATCTTTCGATTGTCAGGCGACCATGAAAACGAGCAACTAAACAAAAACAGTTCGGGAAAATCAACCGATGCAAGTTCGCGTTCCGCGCCTGTTTCGAGATTTTTAATAATCAAAAATTGTTTCGTTTGCTCGGCAACATTACGGACAAAAGCGATTTCTTTGCCGTCGCCGGAAACACCGAAACTGCCCCACGTTTTTTCGGCGATAAGTTTAGTTTCGCCGCCGAAGCGCGAAACCTGCAAAACACTCGAATCATTGCGAAGCGTCGAAGTCGGGCGAAAGTAAATAAAATTTCCGTCCGGCGAAAATTGCAGAACACTGAACGCCGAAACATTCGGAATCTCAAGTTTTATTTCCTTGTTTGAGGCGATATCTTTTAAATAAACATTATCCTTTTTAACATAAGCGGCAAAATTTCCGTCAGGCGAAATTGTCGGATGATAGATGTTTCCGGTATTTGTAAGCGACTGGAAGCGGATGGTTTCAACGGGTGCGCGGAAAAAGGACGCGATTCGCGGACGGAAAACGCGGAAGCCGAAAAATCCGGTTGTCGCCAGTAAAATTATTCCGAAGATCAAAACTGCGCCGAGCTTTTTCCAATTCCGCTTTTTGCCCGTCGAAATGCTTTCTGCATTATCATCAAAAATAATTTCTTCAATAGATTCCTGATTGCCGTTCGTTTCGGATTTATGAATTCTGTTTGTTTTTTTCACCGAAACCGTCACGGGAACGGTGATTCGATATCCGAGCCGCGTGCGGTTTTCGATTAAAGGCTCTCCGTCTTCGTCTTTTCCGAGAACTTTGCGCAAAGTGTAGATATTTTGCGTCAAAACTCCGTCTTCGACAAAGGTTGCAGCCCAAACCGTTTCAAAAATCTCTTCTTTGGAAACAAACTCACCATTTCGTTTGAGAAGCAAGCACAAAAGCTCCGAAGCCTTTGGCGAAAGTAAAATTAACTCATTATTTTGCCAAAGCCGATGTGTTCCGCCCTCAAAACGGAATCCGTCAAACTCATATAAGTTATTGACTTCATTAGCCATAATCGCTTTGAGAATTTCTTAGAGGATTTTTGAGCAAAACTTTGAGGACAAATTAGGCAATCCGCTTTATCCTCGCTCTTCTAACCAACATACAAGATGAAATCAGGAAGAGTCTTGATATTACAATAAAACGAAAAAGGAGAAAAGAAAAATGTTAAAAAGAATTCTAATTATTATCGCAATTGCCAGTCTCGCACTTGTTTTGACAAGCAATGCTTTCGGACAGGAAAAAAATCGGAAGTCAAAAGTTAAAAAGCCTTCGGGTGCGACGTTACAGGGCGGAATATATCCGTCGAAGCGGATTTATTTCCGGAAACAAAAAACGATGCCGACGCGGTGCAACTTGCACAATGCCGACATCATTTTTTGTTTTAAACTAAAAATTCTTAAACCGTTGCTTTCGGGGCGAGTTCTGCCGCGCCTTCGGTATAAACGCTGATGAATTTGCCTTTTTGACCTTTGTTTTCAAATTTGACAAAACCTTCAATCAACGAAAAAAGCGTGTCGTCTTTCCCGCGTCCGACATTTTTGCCCGGTTTCCATTTCGTGCCGCGCTGACGCGCCAAAATGTTTCCGCCGAGAACGTGTTCGCCGCCGAATTTCTTTAAACCTAATCGCTGCGCGTGTGAATCGCGTCCGTTTCTTGATGAACCTACACCTTTTTTATGAGCCATAAATCTATTTTGGATTTTGGATTTTGGATTTTGGATTTAGAAAACTAATACCAGAGACCAAAAACCAAAAACCTTTTTCCTCCAACTAAAACTTTTCTATTGTAATTTCCGTGTAACCTTGCCGGTGACCTTGTTTGCGTTTGTATTGTTTGCGACGTTTTTTCTTGAAAACAATAACTTTATCGCCTTTGCCGTGCCCGACGACAGTGGCCGTTAAAGTTGCACCGCCGCCGAATTTAGCGTCTTTGCCTTCGCCGACAACAAGAGCTTCCAAGTCAACTTTTTTGCCCGCTTCCGACTCAATGGTCGGAACGCGCAATGTTTGACCGGTCGTCACGGGAAATTGTTTTCCGCCTGTTCTGATAATTGCGTAACTCATTTTTGTATAATCTCCTTTTCGTTGTCAGCGAGAAAATCTTTCGCTAGTCGAAAACCATAGAGTATAAAAGATGTCTGCGGCTAAGTCAAATTATGACGGCGATACTATTTCTCGGCGCAGTTTTCTTCTAACCAACCGGTCAGCGAAAATGCATTTTTCAGATTGCGATAGACAACGACCTTCACAAATTGCTCGACTGCTTTTTGATTCTTTTTCCTGAAATTTACCCACAGACAAAGCTCGTAATTTAGGCCTGCGACAACCTGTATTCTGGCGTTTTTTATCGAAAGCAAACCGATCGCTGCTTTTTGCGATTTGCTGCGTTTTTTGACCGCGAATTTTGCCGCTGCAATCACTTCGGTATTCGCCACATCTGCATTTGCATAACCGCCGGCGATTGGTTCTTCTTGTCCGTAACAAACGGTCGAACCGCTCCAAAACACAAACAAAACCGCGCAAGCTATAAATATGCTTAATTTTAATTTCATTCAAATCCTCGTTTTAATTTGGAATATTATGTAAGTAATTTTCGGGGAAGAGTTTTATTCACGATTTTGTTACTTACGGCTTACTAAGTATAATCACGAAGTATAAAACCAGCAATATTATTTTAAGAATTTAAAAATATTATGTCAGAAGCACAAACGGATAAAAAAACTCGTATTGAAACAGATTCGATGGGCGCAATCGCCGTCGAAGCAGACAAATATTGGGGCGCCCAGACCGAACGCTCTCTGCATCATTTCAACATCGGTTTTGATGTGATGCCGCGTGAGATGATTCGCGCCCTCGGAATTTTGAAAAAAGCCGCGGCGATTACCAATCATCAATTAAAGCCGGAGAAAATGACGCTCGACAAGACGGATTTAATCGTTCGCGCCGCCAACGAAGTCATCGAAGGCAAACTCGACACGCATTTTCCTCTGCGGGTTTGGCAAACGGGAAGCGGAACGCAGACAAATATGAACGCGAACGAAGTTATCTCGAACCGCGCCATCGAAATCGCAGGCGGCGCGATGGGCAGCAAAATCCCCGTCCATCCGAACGATGACGTGAATATGTCGCAAAGCTCAAACGATACTTTTCCAACCGCGATGTATATCGCGGCGGCTGAAAGATTAACCGCGCTGATTCCGACCGTGCAAATCGTTCACGATGCGATTGACGCAAAAGCGAAGGAATTTGCGGATGTTGTAAAGATCGGCCGAACTCATCTGCAAGATGCCACGCCTTTGACGGTCGGACAAGAATTCGGCGGCTGGGCTTCGCTCATCGAAAGAGATATTGAAAGGTTAAAATTGGTTTTAGAAGGTTTGTTTGACTTGGCAATCGGCGGCACGGCGGTCGGCACAGGTCTGAATTCTCATCCCGAATTTGCCGACAGAGCCGCAAAGCAAATTGCCGAACTGACAGGTTTGCCGTTTCGCGCCCATCCAAACAAGTTTGCCGCGCTTTCCGCACACGACGAAATCGTTTTCGCTTCGGGCGCACTTAAAACACTTGCCGCGAGTTTGATGAAGATTGCCAATGATGTGCGTTGGCTGGCTTCGGGGCCGCGCTGCGGAATCGGCGAACTCGTCATTCCCGAAAACGAACCGGGCAGTTCGATTATGCCTGGCAAAGTCAATCCGACGCAATCGGAAGCAATTACAATGGTCGCCGCGCAGGTCATGGGCAATGATGCCGCCATCGGTTTTGCCGGTTCGCAGGGGAATTTCGAGCTTAATGTTTTCAAACCCGTGATAATTCACAATTTCCTGCATTCAGTACGCCTTTTAAACGACGCTTGCAAAGGTTTCGTCGAATTCTGCGTTTCGGGTATTCAGCTTAACCGCTCGCAGATTGATAAATACTTACAAGATTCGCTGATGCTCGTCACGGCTTTAAACCAACACATCGGCTACGATAACGCCGCAAAAATTGCCAAAAACGGACATCAAAAGGGAATCAGTTTGAAAGAATCCGCCATCGAATTGGGTTTGCTGACGAGCGAACAATTTGACGAATGGGTGATTCCGGCAGATATGACGCACCCGTAACGATTTGTGATTTGTGATTGCTAAATGCCTACTAAAGACGCGATCTGAGACGGAAAGAAGTTATTTTGTGATTTTCCTTCGTATTTTTCGCGAATTTCGCGGGCAATTTTTTTATGACCCTTTTTGATCGGTTTTTCCGTTTTTATGTTTAGAGGCTGACTTTGTTCAGACAGAGGAGATGATAATATTAATGAAAAAGAAAATTAGAAATGTTGTCACATTGTTATTTTTGCTGGCTTTGGGCGTGGGCGCAGGGCTTGCCCAACAACCGACTACGGCAGAAGGTTATTTTAAGCGCGGCAACGGAAATGCGGAATATCAACAATCCGCTGAAGCGATTGCTGATTACACCAAGGCGATTGAACTAAATCCCAAATTCGCCGAGGCATACTATGGTCGGGCAGAAGTTTACCGACGTCAAACAAAGGATTTTTATCCGGCGTTGAATGACTACACGAAAGCGTTCAATCTCGACCCGGCATCGGCACATGAATTCGCGCCGGTGTTTCAAAAATCGCTCGTTAAAGACATGGTGGGTGTGGTCGCTGAACTGACCGCGTTGATCAAGGACGAGCCGTCTGCTGATCCGTTTCTTTATTTCGCCCGGGGATTTTTTCGGGCGGCATCGGTTGCCGGAGTCAAACCTACGAAACAGGATATTGATGCCGCCCTTGACGATTTCAACAAGGGGATTGAATTGGCTCCAAAAAGCGATGTGCTTTATTTTCTGCGGGCGACAGCTTTGGCAGACCGAAAAGAAACCGTCGCCGCCATCGCCGATTACACCAAAGCAATCGAGTTTGCCCCGACCGTCGCGGACTACTATCGGCAGCGGGCAATTCAATACCGCGTTCTGGCTGAGACGGACGAAAAACGAGCCGCCAAGTCGCAAAGATAAAAATTGTCAAATAATTTAGAACGTAGTTTATTGAGTAATTAAAGATTGAGGTATTTGTCTAATTTACAGATTAAAGAAAAGTTTCTGAAAATAATTACCGTTTTATTTGTTCATAAGATTTTTGATCGGCGAGAGTTTTTCGACAGGCAGATTGTCAAGCGGTTCGCCGTATTCCAGAACCTTGAGCCGGTGATTTTTGGCGATTGTTATTTTTGCGTCAAACTTTCAATCGAACGGATCGTTCGTTTTTTGTGAAATTAAAATAGAAACCTCTACATTTCCAGATTGGCAGCCAAATCGTGTCTGAGGCGGGGCAAAACAAAACCCCCGCCATTTTGTTTTGCCTGGTACATGGCGGTGTCGGCGTGACGTAAAAGTTCGGTCAGATTTTTGCCGTTTTTGGGATAGAATGCAGCGCCGATGCTTAACTCGGCAATTAATGTATGTTCGGCAACTTTGAAAGGTCTTTGAACATTGTCGAGCAGCCGTTCGACAACGAGTTCGATTCCGGTTTCATCGCAATTATGCAGAAGTAAAGCGAATTCATCGCCGCCGAGACGCGCCAGAGTATCGGGTTTCCGCAAAATTGAAGCAACCCGCGCCGCCACGAATTTTAAGAGTTCGTCGCCTGTTTCGTGTCCGAATTTATCATTGACGGCTTTGAAACGGTTAAGGTCGAAATAGAGAATCGCCAAAGGCTCATTTTTTTCGTCGGAGTATTCGATTGCACATTCGACTTCTTCCTGAAATTTACGGCGATTGGCAAGCCGTGTCAGCGGATCGTGAAAAGCCAGAGCTTCAAGCGATAATTGATGTGTATGACGGTCGGTAATATCGCGGATGGTAATAATTCGTCCTTTAAAATTCACCGTCGAGCTTGCCAGCGGAGTCGAATCAATTGCCAGATAACGCGTCGCACCGAACAACGAAACTTCGATTTCACCGAGTTCTAAAGGTTTTGCGTCGTAGAGTTCGATAGCTGTCTGCCACGCGCTAAATGCATCACGAACGTGCAGTCCGATAGCTTCGATTGGTTTTTTTGCCAGACCTTGCGCCGCCGCCGGATTTATGTCGCGGATGATGTCGTTTTGGTCAAGTATCAACACGCCGTCGCGGATTGTTTTAAAAACGGTTTCATAGGCAATCGGATTACTGCCCAAAAATTGATAGCGAAAAATCGCAAACGCCATGATCGTGAAAAATATCGGAAAACTATAGGGCGTGTAGCTGGTATCGCCTAAAATTCTGAAGACTCCGACAACATTGACGACAAAAGGAATACAAAACGAAATAAAAAGCAGTAAAATCGGTTTTCGATAATGGCGCGAGGCACGATTAAATTCCACAAAAACACTAAAGAAACTTATTAAAAGCAAACTGTAGCAATATGGTAAGTGAACAAACCAGAAAAAAACTCCGTATTTGAGTTTCATCGAATCGTTCACGCCGATTTCCATACTGCTGAAAAAAAGGTAATGCCACGGATTGGTGACCATTACCAGCCACGAAATCGCCGGAATCACCAATAACCATTTTATCCGGCGGCGATTAATATGTTTCCCGCAATACTGGTAAATAAAAACAAGCATTGTCACAGGCAAAATCTCGACGCCCAAATACCGCACAATTTCTCCAATCCACTGCCCGCTAAAAGTATCGCTGACTCTGCCGATAACATCGCCGGACATCCACAGTATCGCTGTCATACAAGCGGCCACAAATGTCCGGCTTCCGCGGGTTTGCGGATTTCGCCACGCATAAATGTTTATCATTGAAGAAACAATTATCGCGAGGATTAAATAAATTACGGAGAAACTCGTTAACATCGGCATATTTAGACTTAAACCTTTTCGATTATTGGAATGAAGTAATAACTTAAGGGTTTAGCGGAAGAAAATTTGAGGTCGGAGGTAAAAATTCCGGTTTGCAAAACCAAGTTGCCGGTTTTGCAAACAATTTAATAATACCTTAAATACAATGATAACTTCAATGGCTTTCTATAAGAAGTAATTACCAGACATAAAATTTATCGCATAAATTAATCTCAGCATCCTTAGTCGCTCCGGAATAATTTTTTTATTCGATTATTTCACTCAATTGTTTTGGTCAGACTTCGCATCGGCGAGAACAGCAGGCGCAGCCACGGCAGAAACATTCCGATTGCGCCGACGGCAATCGTCGCCCGCAAACCGATCCATTCTCCCAACGCACCCGCCACCACCGCGCCAATCATCATCATGAAAACGTTGATGAAGCGAAAACTGGCGTTCATTCGTCCCTGCATCTGATGGGGCGTGATTGATTGGCGCAAACTCATCAAATTCACGGAGTTAATTTGAATTCCGAAGGCGAGAAAAATATGCGCGGCGATGAGAATCGAAACCATCAAAGGCAGTGAACCGCCTGCCAGCGGTATTAAAACGCAGGCGAAAGCGGTCAGAAGCGTTCCGCCAATCATCGTTCGCCCGATGCCGAAACGCTCTGTGATGCGTTTGACCATCAAGGCGCCGAGCAGAAATCCGACACCTAAAGCCGAGAAAATAATGCCGAGCAGAAGCGGTTCGAGTTGAAGTTCGCGGATAGCGTAAAGCGTGAAAATCGTTGAGATCATCAAAAGGAATAAAAAATGCAACGCGATTGCTTCGGATAAAGGGCGCAAAATCGGATTGCTATAAACAAAACGCAGCCCTTCGCTGATTTCCGTCCGGACACTTTGCTTTTCATCTTTTGGCGGCGGCTCGACTTCGGGTGTGCGAATGAGCCAAATAAAAGCGGCAGAAAAGACGAAAGAAACAGAGTCAACAAGAATCGCTACCGGCGCGGTGAGAATTTGGACTAAGATACCCGACAAACTTGGTCCCGCAATTCCCGCCGCCGAATCCATCGCGGCAAGTTTGCTGTTGCCTTCAACGAGTTGCTCCTTTTCCACCAAAGACGGCAGAAAAGCCATTCCTGCAACTTCTGAAAGAATCGTCAGGGCCCCCGAAAGAAAATAGATAACGTAAAGCAGTTCGATTCGCAAAGCGCCGAAGATAAAGGCGAGCGTGATTGAAAAGCCGAGAATGCAGCGTCCCAAATCCGTTATTATTAAAAGCGGTCGCCGCCGCACGCGGTCAACCACGACTCCGGCAAAGAGTCCGAACAAAACCGCCGCCGCCGAACCTGTCGCTCTGAGCATTCCCATTTGAAAAGGTGTTGCCTGCAAAGTCAGAATTGCCGCGAGCGGATAAGCGAGAGAAGCCAATTGTGCGCCAAAATTAGAAGTTGCCTGGGCGCTCCACAATTTCAAAAAATCCCGATGTTTCCAAAGCGTTTCGGAATGTGGACGCATAAAAGCTACTTTCTCCGTTTGTTTCTTTCCAAAATCATCGTCAAAGCCAAATTTCTTTCGTTGAGCTTTTTGTTCAAAATTTGTTTTTCGGCTTCGGCGGCGCAATTTTTATTTTCTCGCGCAAAATTCCGATTTCTTTTAACAATTCGACTTCTTCGGGCACGAAATCGTTGTTTTTCAAAAGCGTGTAACCGGCGCGAATATCTTCGGGCGCAGCAAAATAATCGTCTAAATTGAGTCGTTTGCCCGCGCCTTTGAGATTGTCGAATTTGCCTTCGGCGATGGCATTTTTAATCTGTTCGTCAAGCAGTTTTTCGAGCGACATAGCTTGTATATTAGCCCAAATTGACCTCGTTTATCACAGTTTTTGACATAACCGATAAAAAAATAGTTGACATCTAAAAAAACGGGTTTATAATGCTCTCGTAATACCAAAGAATGTGAATCATTTTCCACAAGATTTAAGGCGTAATCCGTCTAACTCACTTCTTGTCTAACTCAAATTCTCATTCTTACCTTAAACCAAAAAACACGGAGAAAAACAATGAAAAAGTTAATCTTTTTAATTTTCACAACTCTTTTTTTGAGTGTTTCTTTACACGCTCAAAAAATGATCACACCATCACCAGCCCCGAAAACCGAAACAACGAAAAAATCTGTCTTTCGGGCCTCAAAAGAACAAATAACCCAAGTGCAAAAAATGCTGAAGTCGCCGGAAACGGGGAAAATGGACGATGATTTTCGCGCTGAAATTGAAAAATATCAATCGGCCAACGGTTTGAAGGCGACAGGAACTTTAAATCGGGCGACACTCGAAAAAATGAGTATTACGCTGACCGATAAACAAAAGGAAATTCCCGTTGACCCGGATTCTTTGGCGACTACCGACGGAGATAAAACGACAAAAACCAAAAGAGGACCTGTTTTCCGGGCGACGAAAGAACAAATCATCGCCGCGCAAAAACTTTTGAAGGAAAAAAGTTTATATACGGGCGAAGCCAACGGATCACTCGATACGGCGACGCGGGCCGCCTTGAAAGCCTATCAGGAGGGGAACGGTCTGAAAGGAACCGGCACCCTCAATCAGGTAACGCTCGAAAAAATGAGCATTACGCTGACCGATAAGCAAAAGGAAAATACCGCGCGGACTTCTCAATAAGTTCTCCGCCGGCATTTTACATTTCCGCTCAAAACAGATGATAAATCTGATTTTTCATCTTTTCTGAGAAAATATATTCGTTCAAAAAAGAAAAAGCGGTCGGTGAAATTCTACTGACCGCTTTCTCTTTTGGGATTTTCGGCGTTTTGCATTATATTTTGCATTATATTTGTTGTGTTTCCCCGAAAATTTTTAGTTAGAAATTAAGATTTGTTCCCACAAAGGCGCAAAGAAAACATTTATTTCCCGCTATTGATCCGCATAAACTATGAATATATTTCGCAACAATTTCAATCAATCCCGATCAAGATAAAACTTCATAATGCGTTCGGCGAGATCATTTCGGCCCCAGAGTTCGGAGATGAACATTTTGAAATCCGAGATATTCATCCAATATTTTTCGCCGATGGTTTCGTCTTTGTTGGTTGGGTGAAAAATTACACTTCCTAATAAACCATTGACCAAACCGCGCGGGAGAAGAAGTTTATTGTCTTTGATTTCGAATCTGCCGCTTGAATTGAAGGCTAATTCAGCGGGCATTCGGCCGAATTTCAGGCTGTCGCGGATGACGAATAAAATTATCTCTTCCGCGCCGTGATGAACGTTAAATTGCGGCACGATTCTTTTTAACCCGAACGGAATATTCATCGGCAGCGGCAACGCGTGCGGCATTCCCATAAAGGTTATCAGCGGCCAGTTTTGTTTGAGAAATCTTTTGAAATCGTCCTCGGAAAGCGCGTCTTTCTCAAATGCTTTTTTGGCCGTTGCCTCAATCGCCAAAGCGGTCGGCGCGACGGCACGAAGATATGAACCGCTGTTCATAAAATCAACCGCTTCCTGCACATATTCGCCGACTGTTTCCATAAAGTCTATCGGAATTATAAACCGAATTTTGCCCATAAAACACACGAATAACACGAAAATAAGAAATAAATTTTACGTTTTTGTCTTTTTTTCGCTTATTTCGTGTGTTTCGTGGGCAAATAATCGGTATAATCGAGCGCAACTTATGCGATTTGTGTTCTCACGAAGATTCTACATTCTGCTCGTTCTC
>JBDTZT010000453.1:0-4240 GCA_040005005.1 Actinomycetota bacterium | reverse complement strand
TCTAAATGAGCTGTCAGCATCAATCAAGCTGGCGCGTGATTTGATATTTGAAAGTCCGCGCCCTTGTTCGTTGTTGGTTTTTTCAAAATCGAAGCCATTTCCGTCGTCTTCGATTTTGAGAATAAATTCATTTTTTATTGAGATTTCCAAAGTGATTTTGATTTTTTTGGCTTCGGCGTGGCGCGAAATATTGCTCAAAACTTCCTGAGCGATTCGATAAATCTGAATTTGTTCACTTGCCGAAAGACTGAGATTTTCTTCGAGATTTTCCGCACAAACGAATTCATATTCGAGCTTTTGGCTTTTTGGGGAAGTTTCGATCGAGTTTGTCAAAGCCCATTCGAGAGCCGCGGTAAAACCGATATTTTCCAACACCGAAGGACTTAAATCTTCGCAAATTCGTCTGATTTCCTTAGAGATGTCTTCAATTTCAGTTCGTAAGGATTTCGCGTTGCCGTATTTTTCTTCCGTTTGCGGAAGTTTATCGGTCAACAGTTGCAAATGCCGCAAATCGGCCAACGTCTGATCGTGTAAATCGCGGGAAATGCGCCGCCGTTCGCGTTCGGCCTCATTCGCCAAATCGAACCGTGCCGAAGTCAATTCGCGATTGGCCTGTTTTAATTCAGAACTTTTTTGAAAAATCTTTCTTTGTGAGAAAATCGCCCAAATTAAAGCAATCAATGTAATCAAAAGCAAAATTGAGAGGGCTAGCGTAATCCACGGAAACGGTGATCTTTCGATTTTAAAGCGGAAAGTCAACGGCGCGGAAGCAATCAGATTTTTATCAAACGCGCGAATTTCCACGGTGTAGGCATCCGCAGCCAGATTATCCATCAAAAATTGTGAATCTTTTGAGAATTTTTTCCGGATGATCTGATTTTTGCCGTCGCGCAAAAGAAAAGCATATTGAAATTGTTCAGGAAAAGTACGGCTATTGATTGCGGAAACTTCAACTGTTAGAGTGTTTTGCGGATATTCAAGAGTGATTTGAGATTTTAATTCTTCGGGTGCATGAATTCTTTGACTTAAAATCCGCGTCGGAATTAAAAGCGGTATCGTTTTCGGAGTTTTGTAACGAACCACGCCGCGAGTGGTACCAATCAAAAAGGTGTCGTCCGTTTGTTTGAAAACGCTGAAAACCTTCTGCGACGGCAAACCTTGTTCGACATCGAGGCGCGACGAAATCCAGCCGAAATCTTTTACTTCGGCAAAACGAATCAAACCGTCCTTTTCCGTTGCACACCAAACACCGTTTCCGTCCGGTGAAAGCACGATTGCGCGAACGTCAAATTCAGTATTTATTGAGACTAATTCGCCGTTTCGATAGAGAAAAAGTCCGCTTTCGGTGCCAAACCAAAGTCCTTTCTCCGGATCACCTTCGATTGCCCAAATCGCTTTATTTTTAAGTGTTTCAAGACTCGGTTCAGGCGCAAATAGGTTTCCGTCGAAGGAAAAAACGCCGTTTTCGGCCGTCCCGATCCAAAGTTTTTTATGGCCGTCCGATTTTAACGAGGTTAAATTTAATATTTCCGTCGGATTATTGGGAACGGGCGAAAAATTCGTATTTTCAAGCCAGGCCATTCCCTGACCGAAAACGCCGAGATATGTTTTGTTTTGGAAGTTTTGAATAGCACGGATGCTTCCGGTCGGGGTTTGTTTTTCAGTTTCGTTGGGTAGGGAATTGACAGTGACTTTTGCCGGTTTTCTGTTATTGTTAGAAATTGACGGATAAAAAAACAAACCACGCGAAGTACCAAGCAGTAAATTTCCTCTATCATTTTCGGCAATCGAATAAATTCTATTTTTTTCAAAACCTTCGACGATTTTCCAATTGCCGACGCTTTCGCTGACAAATAAACCTTTTTGAGTTCCGGCAAAAACATTTCCGTTTTTGGCTTGAAAAATTGTGCGGATAAAGTTGCTTTTGGTGCCGGCGGCAAATTGTTCGCTTAAAGGACTGTTTGGATCAAAACGCGAAATACCTTTGACGGTGCCAAACCAAATGACATTTTCGCGGTCAACAAAAATCGATAGAATCTCGTTGGAACGAAGTCCTCCCGCCGTATTTTCGAGTGTAAAGTGCGAAATCTGTTCATTTCCGCGAAAAAGAAACGCGCCATTTTCTTTTGTTCCAATCCAAAGATTGGCGTCATTATCTGAAATCATCGAATTAACTGTTCCGATGTTTTCACCTTTTAATTTTGGCTGGGTTGCAGCGCTTTTCAGCTCAGAAGGTTTTTCGTTAATGATTTTAGAAATTAAAACACCTGCAGAATTTAGTTCAACTTCAAAAAATATGTCGTTTGGTTTTGTTTCGGTTTCAATTTTACCAACAGCTGAAATATAGGTTTTGTTTTCGTTTGAAACGACGATGGAATTGATTGATAAATCAGCAGTTTGCGGAACTGTTTGAAATAAATTGTTGTAAAAAAGATACGCGCCTTTCTCCGTTCCGATCAAGAGTGCGCCCGAATTATCGGTTTTCAAAGTCAAAATTCTTTTATTGGAGAAATTTTCCGGCGAAACGGTTTGGACCCGGCGACCGTCAAATTTCGCCAAACCTAAATCGGTCGCAAACCACATTGTTCCGTCGGGAGTTTGTTCAATCGCATTGACACGTTCGGACGGTAAACCATGAAATTGGCTGATGACGCTCCACTGGTGCAGATTACGGGTTTTGTCCGACAATAAAATTGTGAGTAATTGTTCCTCGTCTGCTTGGGATGGCGAAGGATTATCGGGATTGATTTTTGGTTGCGAAAATACGGAAATCAAAATGAGGCAGAGCAAAAACAAGGCTAAAAAAATGCGTAAAGGCGAAATTTTGCGGCGGAATTTTATTACTACAAATTGGTTTTCGTCATTTTGCGGTTTCATTGTCGGGCTAATTATTTGGCGGCATTGCGCTTGTCTTGGAAACTTTTTTGGTCACGTTCAATCCATTTATTAAGTTCTTTTTCCGCAGTTTCAAGTTCGTCGCTGTTGATTAATCCGCGCCGCAAAGCCTCAAAAAATGCGCGTGTTCTGACATTAAAAGCAAGTTTATCGTAAGTTTCGTGAAGCGTTCCTTCGGATGAACCGACGAGCAGTTTTTCATACAAATTTGCCAAACGGCTTTCGACACCGCGCATTGAAAGACTGCATTTGCGGGCAATTGCCCAATTTGACAGACCGAGTGCGAGATAACGCAGAGCTTCCGTTTCAAATTCGGTTAAGAGCGGACGCTGGAAAGCATCTTTAAAGGACGGATCAATCATATCGGCACCGTCTTCCAAAACGGTGGCGACAAAGCGCAGAAAGCGCGATTCAGGATTATTTTTGTGAATAAATCCATAAGCCGGTCGCGGTTTGACGGCGCGCACAATTTTACGGATTTCGTTGATATAAACTTCGTGCGGAAATTGCGTCCAGAAAATAATGCGGGCGGCGGGAAAATCGCGCCAAATTGATTTTGCGGCTTTTACGCCGGATACTTCGGGCATTTGAATGTCGAGAATACAAAGCGAAGGATGGTGTTGTAACGCCAGATTTACTGCGGATTCGCCATTTTCGGCTTCAAAAATCGGTATTTGCAAAGGGAATTCACGTGAAAGAATTTCGCTCAGGTAGCGGCGTTGAACGGCATTGTCTTCAGCAATCAGGATTGACATAAACTTTAAATAATTAAAACAGAGCAGATAGCTTTTTGCAAAAAAAAAGAGCGTCCGGAGGACGCTCTTTTTTTCGAAAATGGTGCACCCGCCAGGATTCGAACCTGCGACCCTCTGGTTCGAAGTCTTAAAGAGCTTTGTTTTCTTACGTTTAATTCAATTCACTTTGATTCATTTCAAATCGTTTAAGTATTGATTTGTTTAAGCTTTACAGATTCTAATTCTTTTTTTCCGTTCAATTGTGATTTATCCTAATCTATTGCCTTTTTTGCAAATTTGGCACACATTAGGCACACAAGATTTTATTTCTCCTTAAGATTCAATAGGACCGGTCTTGACTTTTCCAGCCCGCGTGTAATTGGCAATAATCACTCCGGTTGGTGTAGCCAAGTTCTCCGTTAACGAAAATGCTGCCGGAATCGTACCATTGTCAAACAACTTCTTTCCCGTACCAAGCGCTGTTGATCCGCAAGAACGAGTTCGCGGGCGCGGTCATCACCGCAATATCAACGGCGGTCGAATGACAGGTATCTACTGCTATTGGGGCTTCGCATCGAGAAAGTCGTTCACCATCGGGACGATGATGGACA
>JBDTZT010000016.1:0-14387 GCA_040005005.1 Actinomycetota bacterium | reverse complement strand
CGACGGCTTTTGCCGCGCCGGTCGAAGTCGGAATCATCGAAAGCGCGGCGGCACGCGCGCGGCGCAAATCTTTGTGCGGCAAATCAAGTAATTGCTGGTCATTCGTGTAGCTGTGAATCGTGTTCATCAAAGCGTTTTTAATGCCGAATTTATCGTGAATCACTTTGGCGACCGGTGCCAGACAATTGGTTGTGCAGGAAGCGTTTGAAATAATATGATGATTTGCCGCATCATACATTTCTTCGTTGACGCCAAGCACGATGGTCACATCTTCGCCTTTCGCGGGTGCGCTGATAATGACTTTTTTGACCGAACCGTGAATATGTTTCCCCGCGTCTTCGGCTTTTGTAAATCTTCCGGTTGATTCGATAACAATTTCTGCGCCGACCGATTCCCAATCAATCAACGACGGATCTTTCTCGCTGAAAACTTTGAAGCTGTCGCCGTCAACGCTGATCGTGTCGCCGTCCGCCGAAATCTCGTTATCGAGATTGCCCATGATCGAATCGTATTTCAAAAGATGCGCCAGTGTTTTTGTATCGGTCAAATCGTTGACCGCCACAAAATCAATGTCTTTATCGCCCAAACAAGTCCGCAGAACATTGCGTCCGATGCGTCCGAAACCGTTAATACCGACTTTAATTGCCATTTTTAAAATTTCTCCTGATTAAATAAAGTGTGTTAAAAATTTGAATGTAACTTAATTTTAAGTAAAGTTCAAAGCCTCTCTGTAAGAACGCTTAGCGGTCGGAGCGGTTGTAGCCGATGATATTAAATTGTGTAGTATTTGAGTTTTTGCTTTCATAAAATAAAGCGAGTTATTTTTGATACAATTTAAACCGTCCGCTTACGCAGATGGTTCTGACCTGATTTTTTTTGAAACAAACGCAAAATTATTGTCGTAGTAAGCGATTGAGTTTTTAACCGTTTTACTTAAAATAATTATCAAAACTCGGAGCATCTTTTATAATGAAAAAATTGCGCTTTTACGCTATCATTTTTACTCTTTTCGTTTCACTTTACAGTTTGAACACGGTTGAAGCATTAGCACAAATTCAATCGTCCACCCCGCAGATTGCAAAAAATACGAGTGAAACCAAACCAACTCAAAGCACCCAAGAAACTAATTCGGTTGCAGCCGAAAATCAGCCAAGTTTTACCGTTTTAAACCCAGCCACCGCTCCGAGATTGACTCGCGTCGGCGTTCAAAATTCGCAAACTTTGCCGTTGACCTTAAACGAAGCAATTCGTAAAGCACTCGAAAATAATAACGATATTGAAATTGCCAAAAACGATGTCAAAATCGCCGAATCCACTCTTCGTTCACTGCTCGGAATTTACGACGGAGTTTTCACATTCTCACCGAATCTCGACCGCAGTTCGACAACCGGACAAGGCGCGACCACAGACTTTCGCGTTAATTCCGATTTCACGCAGCAAATCAAGCAAGGCGGCGGAAATTACCGGGTCTTTCTCAACAACAGCCGCACCGAAAACAGATTTGCTCAACAACAGGTTACGTCCAGTTCATCATCAACGGGCGGCGCAATTTTTTCTTCAAGTCTTGGAGCAACCTTTACGCAACCGCTTTGGCGAAATTTTAAAACCGACTCAAACCGACGGCAGATCAAGATTCAACGCAAACGCGTTTCGCAAACGGATGCGGATTTTCGCCGGCAGGCAATTCTCGTTATTTCGCAGGTTCAGACGGCTTACTGGGATTTGGTTTTTTCTCTCAGAAACCAGCAAAATCAAGTTGCAAATGTAAATTTAAGCCGCGAAAATCTGCGTCAGATCGAAGCTAAAATTAATGCGGGAAAATCCGCACCGCTTGAAAAAGCCGAGGTTCTGACTGAACTTGCGAACCGCGAAGGCGAACTTCTGAATGCAACTCAACAAGTTTCCGTTGCCGAAAATCGTTTGAAGCAATTGTTTTTGAAAGACCCGAATGCAAGCGAATGGGTAATGTCGTTGGTGCCGACCGACGCCCCTGTTTTCAGCGATGAACCGATTGAACTTGATGCCGCAATGAAAGACGCGATGGAATTTCGACCCGAATTGAGCCGTTTAAAACTGGAAAAGGAAATTAATAAAATAGACCTTGATTACTTCAAAAACTTGACCAAACCGAGGATAGATTTGACTTCAACTTTTTCGCTCGATGGTTTGGCGACCGGCAACGTCAACACATCTTCATTTACATCCGGCTTATTAACGGTTCAAAATGTTGGCAGCGAAACGAACGCGAGCTCGTATTTTTACAATTTAATATGCCGAAGCACGATCACGCCGCCGCCAAATTGTTCTCCACTACCGCTAATAACAATTGACGGTTCACCCAGTTTTCTGAAAGGCGGTTTCAATCGTTCATTCGCCAACCTTTTCCGAAGCGATGCGCCCAATTTCACGGTTGGCGTCACAATTTCATTTCCATTCCGGAATCAAACCGCGAAAGCCGATCTAGCGACCGCAAGATTGCAAACCGAACGGATTGACGCGCAAACCCGTTTACAGGAACAAACCGTGATCGCCGAGGTCCGCAATGCTGTCCAAGCCGTTGAAACGGCGCGGCAAAGAATCACCACGGCGAAAACCGCGCGAGAAAATGCCGAGATTCAATTCGAGGGCGAACGTAAACTTTTCGATGTTGGACGTTCGACTACATTTTTGCTTTTTCAACGCGAAAATACATTAACAAACGCCCGCAACGCTGAAATTCGCGCTCAAACTGATTACAACAAAGCACTTTCGGATTTGCAAAGAGTGACGTCCACCACTTTCCGTGTGAACGATATTCAGGTTGACTCCCCCGTCAGCAATCAAAAATAAACTTCAATATTTCAACATTTAAAGAATATTTCCGCAAATTTTCATAAAGAGTCGGTTTCCCGACTCTTTATGTTTTCCGTGAAGTCTGCGAAAATCATTTTCGTGAAAATATCCGCCGTCATCATCGCCCATAACGAAGAAGAAAAAATTGCCCGCGCGATTGATTCGGTCAATTGGGCAGACGAAATTTTACTGGTAGATTCGGAAAGCACCGACCGGTCGCGTGAAATTGCCGCATCACTGGGCGCAAAAGTGATTGTGCAAAAATGGCCCGGATTCTCAAAACAAAAACAATTCGCGGTTGATTCGGCTGAAAATGATTGGATTTTCAGTCTTGATGCCGACGAACAAGTTTCCGAAGAATTAAAAACCGAAATTTTAAAACTAAAAACTTCTGAAAACATTTTAGCGGATGGTTATAAATTGGCGCGCCTTTCATATTATTTAGACCGGCCGATTCGTCACAGCGGTTGGTATCCCGATTGGCAATTGCGTTTTTTCAATCGAAAAAAAGGCCGGTGGAAAGACGTTTTGATTCACGAATCGGTTGTCGTTGAAGGAAAAATTGAAAGACTAGGCGGCGACCTTTTGCATTTCAGCGTTGAAAATGCCGCACATCATCATCGAATGATTGGCGAGCGTTATGCGCCGCTTGCCGCCGAACAAATGTTTATCAGCGGCAAAGCAACAACCGTCTTAAAAATCGCCACCGCCGGATTTACAACTTTTTTTCAAACCTATTTTCTCAAGCTCGGTTTTCTCGACGGTTTTGCCGGATTTTGCATCGCCCGGTTCGCCGCCCATCACGCTTTTCTAAAACATCTCATCTTATGGGAGTTACAGCGAAATAAAAAGTAATATTTACTATACTAAAAATACAACCAACGAATTTTTCAAAACATCAAACCTTTAGTTTCCAAAATTTTTGCGTTATATTTTAAAAAGGCAAATAATATTTTTATGAAAAACCTACTATTTTCAATTTTCTCGATATTGCTTATTTCCGGCGCGGTGTTCCCCCAAACGCAAAAAGGCATTGACACGCAAACTAATAAAATTAAGGAAAACACGAATAAAACAACTCAAACACCGACGCCCAACAGTGGTGGACGTTCGATTGATTGGGGAAAAGATAAAACAAAAGTCCGCAATCGATTAGAGAATCCGTATCGAATGAACGCTAGACGCGATGTTTTGGTTGAAAATGTTAATAATGTGTTGCAGGAACAAAAAATCATCGTGGATGAATCGGCTTCGCGCCCGAAAGACGGCATTATTGTGACGCAACCTTTTATTTTTGCCAAAGGTGCCGTAATTACAAAAAACGAATTAAACCGTTATGCCATACTGCCGAATTCGGATACATCCTGGACTCGTGGACGGTACACCTTAATCATTGAAATTCAATCAATTGACGGAATCCAAAATAACGTTTCAATTACCGCAAAAGTCGAAGGTCGTTCGGAAAACGGTTTGCAATCGGAATGGACGACACTTCAATCAAGCGGCGCGGCAGAAGAAGAATTTTTGGTAAAACTTGTCGAACTGGTAACCGGCACCTCGCCGGACGAGCCGAAAACTGATAATCGGTAATTGAAAAAAATGTTTAGAAGATTTTCCACAATTTGTTTTTCGGTTTTGATCGCAATGCTCTTTGCGGTACCCGCCTTTTCGCAAAATGACACTTCAATCCAATTCGGTAAACCGCAACCAAAAGAAGATTTACCGACGAATATCAAGGAAACCCTGGCCAAACAACGTATCGCCCGCGAGAAAAAAGATTATCAGGAACTTTTGGACCGAAGCCAGGAAGCTGTCAAACTCAGCGAAGAACTAGAAAAATCTTTTGCCGCTACTAATCAATTGTCAGTTGATGATGAAAAAAAGCTCGATCGTTTGGAAAAACTTGTCAAAAAAATCAGAAGCGAACTTGGCGCAGATAGTGATGACGGTGAAGAAAATATTGACGATCAAGACAATAATGGAAAATCTTCCACGATGGTCAATTCCCTTAAAACCTTACAATCCAAATCGTCGCAGTTGTTTGATGAGATAAAAAAACAAACTCGTTACAGCGTTTCGGTAATTGCCATTCAAACTTCCAACACGCTTTTGAGAATCGTGAAATATATTCGTTTCGGTAAGTAGAATTTTACTGTCTGTTCAAAATTTAAAGCAATGAAAACAGGTTTTTCTTTTTTCAAACTTGGAATTATATTTCCATCTTTTTTATTTGTTCATTTTCTTGGCATTTTTTCTTTCGCGCAAGACGATGACACGATTAAAGTCGAATCTTCGATTGTCGTGCTGAATGCGACGATCACCGATGCAAAAGGCAAACCTGTCGGCGGTTTGACACAAAAACAATTTCAAATATTTGAAGACGGCAAAGAACAGAAAGTTGATTTTTTTGCCGCGGAAAAAACTCCGTTTGCAGCGATAATTTTGCTTGATTCTTCGGGCAGTATGGAAGAGCGCGTGAGCCTTGCGCGTTCGGCGGCAATTCAGTTTCTCGACCGTTTGCGCAGCGATGATGTCGCGGCGATTTACAATTTCGATTCAAAAATATCGCTCGTGCAGGATTTTTCCAACAGCCGCGACATTTACGAAGGAGTTTTCGATTTAAAGGCCAACGGAATGACGGTCCTCAACGACGCGATTTACAAAGCTGCGCAGGAACTAGGCAAACGTCCCGAAAAGCGCAAGGCAATCATTGTTCTCTCCGACGGCGCCGATACGCAAAGCGGACATTCCGCCGACAAAGCCTTAAAAGCCGCGCTTGCCGTTAATGCAACAATTTATACCGTTGATATGGCGGCGATCGAAGGCGGAAATTTCAAAGAACGAGTGCAAAGTCAGGGTGCTTTGAAAAACTTCGCTGAAAAATCCGGTGGAAAGTTTGTCGCGACGCCCGGCGGCGTGGCAATGCGCGACGCTTTCAAAAATATTGTCGAAGAACTCGGCACCCAATACACACTCGGCTATCAACCGACCAACCTCGCCAAAGACGGAAAATGGCGCACGATTGAATTAAAAACCAACAAGCCTGAACTAAATATCCGTACGCGAAAAGGCTACAACGCTCCGCAAAAGTGAAAAAGTAAGACAACGGAGAAAATTAAAATGCAAAGAGTTGTTGCAGTTACATTTTGTTTTTTATTAATGAATTCAATTTTTAATGCCCAGACCTCTGTGGGAAACTTGTCAACAATGAAGGATTACTCGGAATCCGTTCCTTACAATCCGACTGAATTTGCCGATAATAAATCCATAACCAAAAAGGAAAAGAAGTCGAAGGACGAGGCAATAGAAAATGCCGATTCTTCAACCATCGAAATCAAACCTGTTTTGATTCCTGTTTCGGTCTTCAGCAATGAAGGGAAATTGGTGCAAGGATTACAAAAAACTGATTTCAAGGTTTTTGTTAATGAACAGGAGCAAGAATTTTCGCTCGTTGAAACTAAAGACGAGCCGCTAAACATTATTTTGTTAATTGATACAAGCGCTTCAACTACATATAAAATAGAAGAAATTCAAAATTATGCCTTGTCTATTGTCGGAAATCTCAAGCCGCAGGATAGAATTCTGGTGATCGAGTTTAATATGAATGTAAAAGTTCTGAGCGAACTGACAACTGACCGTCAAAAGATTGAAAAAGTTATCCGAAAAATAAATTTTGGCGACGGGACATCGCTTTACGAGGCGGTTTCTGTTCTGTTTCAAAAACATATCAGCACAATTGAAGGGCGCAAGGCTGTTATTTTATTGACGGATGGAGTTGACACTACTTCAATAAATTCAACCTATGTAAAATCGTTGGTTGAAGCCGAAAAATATGATGCTCCAATTTTCCCAATCTATTTTGATACTTTGGAAATAAACAAGAATGTAGCTATTTCGAAAGATGAGTACAAATTGGGCAAGCAATATTTAAATGACCTCGTTTCTCTTTCGGGCGGACGCGCCATAGATGCAAAGAATTCATCCAATGATCAAAAAAATATTTTAGGTTATATCAGCGAAGAACTTCGTCTGAAATATTATTTGAAAATTCAACCGTCCGAACCGATCCAAATCGGACAACGTAAACAAATTAAAGTTCGTGTAAATCGTCCAGATTTGTTTGTCTTAGCTCGCGGAAGCTACATTGTCGGCAGAAAAAAAACTGAATCTTTAGGGAAAAAATAATTTTTCATTCTCACTTAATAACTAGTCTTATTTCTCGATTTATCTTCGTGTCTTTCAATCGCCAGCGTGACGAGTGCGTCAAGCACCTGCGAGAATTCGAGACCTGTTCCCGCCCACATTTTTGGAAAGCCCGACGCATCGGTTAAACCCGGAATCGTGTTGATTTCATTGACCAGAAGTGCGCCCGTGTCGCTTCGCAAAAAGAAATCAACGCGGGCAAAACCTGCGCCATCAATCGCTTTGAAAGCCGTAATCGCCATTTGCTGAATCTTTCTTGTCAATTCCTCGGAAATCGGCGCGGGAACAACAAATTCATTATTGCCTGTGTCCGAATATTTTTCGGTATAGTCGAGAAATTTTTTGCTCGCGTCACGAATCAGATATTCGCCCGGCAGACTGGCCCGCGGCTCGTCATTGCCCATCACCGAACATTCGATTTCACGCATTTCCAGACATTCTTCGACAATAATTTTCCGGTCATATTCGGCGGCCAGCGAAATTGCTTCGCGCAAAGATATTTCGTCAGTCGCTTTTGAAACACCGACCGAAGAACCCAAATTGGCAGGTTTTACAAAACACGGATAACCGAGTTTTGATTCGATTTGAGCAACCGTTGTTTCATCGTCCTTTTCCCATTCGCTTCGCAAAAACCAGACATATTTGCAAATCGGCAAACCTGCGTCACGGAACAGAACCTTCATAAATGCCTTGTCCATTCCGCACGACGAAGCCAAAACGCCGCACCCGATATATGGAATATCAGACATTTCAAACAAACCCTGAATTGTGCCGTCCTCACCAAAGGTTCCGTGCAAAACCGGAAAAATAACATCGAGTTTTTCAACTCTGTCTTCGCCTTGTTCAATTTCAAGCTTGATTAAACCTTTATAATTTGTATCGCCTGTGATGGCAACCGCATTGCGCGGAAAACTGCCGATTTTATCCCACAATAATTCTTGCGTTTTAGTTGGTAATAAACCTAACGATTCAACCGGATTAAGCCAATTTCCATCTTTTGTGACGGCAATTGGGACGACTTCGTATTTGTCTTTGTCAATTTGTTCAATGACTGTTTTTGCCGAACGAATCGAAATTTCGTGTTCGCCCGACCGCCCACCGAAAACTATACCGATTTTTATTTTTTCCATAAATAGCAATTAGTAGAAAGTTGAGAGCGGAGAGTTGATAGCAATAAACAAAACTATAAACTATCAACTCTCCACTTTCTACTATAAAATAGTTTTTCCAAGCGCGGAAAGTATAAGTTCTCCCGCCAGTTCAACAGTTATATTATGTTCGTCAAGCATCGGATTGACCTCCACGATTTCAAACGAACGCATTCCGCCTCGTTCGGCAATAACCTCAAGAGCCAAATGCGCTTCACGATAAGTGATGCCGCCGCGAACAAGCGTTCCCGAACCGGGCGCAAATCTTGGGTCAATAATATCAACATCGAAGGTGACGGCAAAACCGCCTGATGCCTGCGATGCAATTTTAACGGCATCTTCAACACAAGCCAGCATTCCGCGCCGGTCAATGTCGCTCATTGTAAAAAAATTTTCGCGCATTCCGAGCTCTCTGATTTCTCTTTTTTCACCCAAATCCAAATCTCGCGCACCGACGTGGGCGCAAAATTTCCGATTAATTTTCGGCGCAAACGCCTCAAGATTTACAAGCTCACCGTTGCCTAATCCCAAAAGCGTGGCGAACGGCATTCCGTGAATATTGCCCGACGGCGAAGTTTCAGGCGTATTTATGTCGGCGTGCGCGTCAAACCAAATTAACCCGATTTCTTCATTTTGTTCGCGGAAATATGAAGAAATTCCTGAAAATGTTCCGATGGCAATGGAATGGTCGCCGCCTAAAATGACCGGAATTTCATTGGCTTGCAGAGATTTTTTGACGGCTGCGGCCGAATTTTTGCTGGTCGCAATCATCTCTTGCAAGTATCTCGGATTTTCGCCTTCGACAGCAATGTAATCCGGTTTAACAACTTCGACATCGCCGTGATCCGTCACTTCGTAACCTAATTCTTTGATATGCTCAACCAAAGAAGTTCCGCGAAGGTTAGCCAGCCGAATCGCGATCGTGCCGAGTTCGCTTCCCTTTTTGCCCGCGCCAAACCCCAAAGGAACTCCTAAAAGCCCAACTTTTTTGTCTCTCCCCGGAAAATCCGTGTCGTTTAAACTCATAAAATTTACTACAATTCCCCAAAACCGTTTTTAAAGATTTCTTCTACTGCTTCAAAAGCCGCTTTTTCATCTTCGCCTTCAACCTCGATTTCCAGTTCAACGCCTTTCGAAGAAGCAAGCGTCAGAACACTCAAAATTGATTTCGCATCGGCACTGACCGAATTATCAGCGCGGATGAGTTTGATTTTACTTTGAAAACCGCTTGCCAGACGAACAAGCCCGGCAGCGGCGCGGGCGTGAAGTCCAAGCCGATTGATGATTTTCACTTTTCCTTTAAGCATCTTTCTTCAACTTTTGCGGCATTAGAAGTTCGCCTGCCCGGTAAATTGCCTGTTTGCCCTGACTTTCGACTTCTTTCGCCATCTCCGCTAAAGATAATTCTTTGTTTTGTGAAGCAAGTTTAATGACCATCGGCAGATTTACGCCCGTCACAATTTCGATGTCATTATGTTCAAGAAACATTGCCGAAATATTGGTCGGAGTGCCGCCAAACATATCGGTCAAAAGCAAAACTCCGGTTCCCTGCGAAACTTTTTTGATGGCGCGCGCAACTTCGGCCTTCGCCAATTCGACATCATCGTGCCAACCGATTGAAACTGCCGTAATATGCAGCAGTTCACCGACCACTGTTTCTGCCGCCGCCAGAAGTTCATTGGCGACCTGTCCGTGGGAAATAATTACACCGCCGATTTTTTTCATAACAATTTCCTCAAAATTTATTTCTGAACGTCACGATGCATCACCGAAATTTCCATTCCATCGCTTTTTAATGCTTTTCCCAAACGATTGGCGACCATCACCGAGCGATGTCGTCCGCCGGTGCAGCCGACACCAATTGTCAAATAAGATTTGCCTTCGCGTTTATAAAGCGGCAGAAGGTATTCAAGCAAATCCGTAAATCGTCGAATAGTTTCGCCGACTTCGGGTTGATTATCCAAAAAATGGATAATTTTTTCGTCTGACCCCGGCAATTCGCGCAAACCTTTTTCAAAATATGGGTTCGGCAGATGACGCACGTCAAAAAGCAAATCAACTTGGTTGGGAACACCGAATTTATGGCCGAAACTGAGGATTTGAACGTGAAGCGGATTGCCGTGTTCGCGGTGTCCGAATTTTTCAACGAGCAAACGGCGGAGCGTGTGAACCGTATGTTCGGAACTGTCAATGATCAAATCCGCTAATTCGCGGACATTACCCATCTCCATTTTTTCAGCGCGAATTGCCGCGAGGATTCCTTTGCCGTTATCAGCCGGATGCGGACGCCGCGTTTCGGAAAAACGTCGCTGCAAAACTTCGTCCGAAGCCTCGAAAAAAAGCACGAACGGAATTAGCTTTTTCTTTTGTATTTTCTTTAATTCGCTCGGAAAGTCCGAAAGAAAATGCCTTTCACGAATATTGATGACCAGCGCGGCTTTTTCGATAGCGACGATTTCTTCAGTATTTGGCACCAGCAGGCGCGAAAAAGTCGAGAGCATTGTAACCGGCAGATTATCAACACAAAAATAGCCTAAATCCTCAAATGCGTTGGTTGCCGACGACATTCCCGAACCGCTCAAGCCCGTAATAATGACAAAATTCGGAAGATTTTTTTTCTCTGAAATATCTTGAGTCATAAAAAATATTTTTTTACTGACCGCTGACCAATATTTTATGTTTTTCTATTAAATTTTGCGCGGCATCAAAACCAGCCGCCCGTAAAAGATGGATGCGGACGGCCGTTTCCACCAAAGTCGAAAGATTTCTGCCCGAACTGACCGGCAAAATAAATTTTGGAATTTTCAAACCGAAAATTTCTTCCTCGTGCATTTTCAAACCCAAACGATCAATTTCTTCAAACTCGTTCCATTTTTTGAGTTCGATGCAAATTTCGATTTGACTGCCTTTGCCGATAGCCGAAACGCCGAAAAGTTCGCGGATATTTATTATGCCGAGACCGTGAATTTCCAGGTAATCTTGAATCAATTCAGGCGATTTCGCTTCAAGTTTTTCACCGACTTTTTTTATCAATACCGAATCGTCGGCGATCAGATAATGACCACGGGTAATTAAATCCAGTGCACATTCGGATTTACCGATACCCGAATTTCCCAAAATTAAAACGCCGATTCCGAACATTCCCATCAAAACGCCGTGGAGTGTGATTTGCGGAGCGAGAACTTCCTGCAAAAAAGCCGTGACCTTATTAATTGCCCCGGAACTTATCAGATTTGTCCGCAAAAGCGGCAAATCATTTTCATCCGCAAGTTTTTTAAATTCAATCGGCGGTTCGAGACTTTTGGTAATCAGGATACAACTGATTTTATTGAGATTGAGATTTTTTATCGCTTCAATTTTTTTTGGACTGTCTAGTTGCGCCAAATACCAAATCTCGCTTTGCCCGACAATTTGGATCCGTCCCGTATGAATGTAATGAAAAAAACCGGCCAAAGCCAACCCAAGTTTTTGAATTCGCGCCGAATTGATTTCGTGTTTTTTCAATCCGCTTTTTCCCGCTAAAACTTCGATTTGAAGTTCAGACGGAGCTTTATGGACAAACTCGGCAATCGTAATTTTCGGGTTTTCGTTTAGCATCAAATTTGCCCGTTAGCAGTTGTTTATTGCATTTCAATTGACAATTACAAAAAGCAACCGACAACGGACTAATCACAAATTAAGGCTCAATCAATCCATAATTTCCGTCCTTGCGACGATAGATCACCGAAACTTTTTCATCTTCGGCATTTCTAAAAACCAGAAACTGATTTTCTTCATCGTTCAGGCGAAAAACCGCTTCTTCGGCAGTCATCGGTTTGACGGCATAGCGTTCTGCGCTGACAATTGCCGGATTTGCCGGAGCTGCACTAACTTCATCAGCCGACGTGATGATCGCCGTGGCTTTTTTCGCTTTATGGTGCTTGTCAATAATTTTATTTTTTATTTTCAGTGCTTGTTTTTCGATTTTATCAATGGTTTTAGAAAGTGATTGATACATATCGGTCAAAGTTGAATTAGCGGTTAACACATCATTGCGCCATTTAACAATTATCTCCGAACGATGTCCGCCTTTTTCTACTTCGATAATAATGTGCGCGTTTATGGTTTTGCCGTCAAATAAATGTCTGAGCCGTTCAAAATGTTCTTCAACATGAGAACGCAGTGCCGGAGTTACTTCAATATGTCGGCCGGTGTATTCAAATTTCATAGTATTGCCCTCGCGTTTGTGTGAAAAAATCAAAGAACTTATCCGAATTCGGATTTCGGACAAAAATTAAAAATTAAAAAATTGGGATTCTAACAACATCATAATTCCGAGATTCCAAATCTGAAATCAAATAACTGTTTTTCGTTCACGCGACCCCGGAATTTGCATTTGATCGCGGTATTTGGCAACTGTCCGACGCGAAAGTTTGACGCCTTCTTTTATGAGTACTTTGGCTATTTCATCGTCGGTCAAAGGTTTTTTCGTGTCTTCGTCTTCAATCATTTTTTTGATTCTGAGTTTCAGAATCCGCGTCGAAACTTCTTCACCGTCTTCATTTAACATTCCTTCGGAAAAGAATCGGCGAAGTTCAATAACGCCCTGCGGCGTATGTGCGTATTTTCGATTGACAACCCGTGAAATGGTCGAAAGATGCATTCCGATGTCTTCGGCAACATCCTTGAGCATCATCGGTTTTAGATGCTCGACACCATAATTTAGAAAATCTCTCTGCCGGTCAACAATACATTCGACCACCCGGTAAATTGTCTGTCGGCGATGCTCGATATTGCGTAATAAATCAACCGCCGAACGAACCTTGTCTTTGATAAAATCTTTTGTTTCTTTTGAAGTTTCGCTTTCCCCTAAAAGCTGCTGATAGGTTGAGCTGATGCGGAGCCGGGGACTTCCGTCATCGGTAAAATAAACGACAAAATCGCCTTCGATTTTTTCGATATAAACTTCTGGTGCCACATAAATCGGCTCTTCCGACGAAAATCGTCGGCCGGGATACGGGTCAAGACAACGAATTTTATTGATTTCCTCATTTAGCGCGTGGAGTTCAACGCCGACATCTTTCGATAAATGCTGCAGCCGATGCGGTTGTAAATCTTCAAGATGATTTTTGACGAGTTCGGCAGCGAGCGATTGCCCTTCGCCATTCGTTTCAAGCTGCGCCAACAGACAATCTTTGACGTCACGCGCCCCGCACCCGACCGGATCAAGCCGCAAAACTATTTTCAGCGCATTTTCGACCATTTCGAGCGAGCAGCCGCACATCTCGGCAATTTCCTCGTCTGTCGCGTTCAAACGTCCGTCGCTGTCGAGATTTCCGATTATCGAAATTGCCGCATTTTCAGTTTCTTCATCAATTTGAGAAAGATTTAATTGCCATTCGAGATGCTCGGTCAAAGACTCGGAACGCGACAAGAATTGCTCAAAACTCGGCGCATCTTCCTTAAATTCGAATTCTTGTGTTTTATATCCGGGGTCGAGATAATCTTGAAATTCGCGTCCGAAATCAACTTCTTCAAATGCATCTTTCGGCTCGGCGGAAAAATCTTCTCCATCGGTTTCAGGAGCGTAATCTTCACCGGAACCATTTTCGTTGACGGCTTCAGGGGTAAAATTTTCGTATTGAGTTTCGCCGTTCAGTAAATTTGCCGTCAGATCGGAAGTGTTTTCTGACGCGTCGTAACTATTTTCATCGGCTTCCTCATAACCACCCGCGTTTTGGTCGAGAATGTTGTCGGAAATTTCTTTAACTTCATCGTCCGGCAAAACTTCTTCCAAAATTGGATTTGAAATCATTTCCTGCTGAATTAGTTCTGAAAGTTCAACCGAGGTCATCTGCAACATTTCTATTCTTTGCCGCAGTTGCGGGGTCAGAACCATTTGTTGTTTTAGTGATGTTTGAAGTCTTAAAGATGACATATTATCTAATTTGGAGTTTATATTTTGAATCTTTCTCCGGTCAAAATATCAATAGTAAAATTATAACCCTTTGTTACTGAAATGTGAAAAATGAAACCTTAAAGACTAAATCTTTCGCCCAAATAAAGTCGCCTGACATCTTCATCTTCCACAAGTTCGTTCGGATTTCCGCTTTTCAAAATTTCACCTTCCGCCATAATATAAGCGCGGTCAGTAATGCCGAGTGTTTCACGTACATTGTGGTCGGTAATTAAAATGCCGATGCCTTGATTTTTCAAGTAGAGAAT
>JBDTZT010000452.1:0-4251 GCA_040005005.1 Actinomycetota bacterium | reverse complement strand
ATAATGCAAAACGGCTTTTATCGCTAAAATTTCCGAAACAATTTTAGCCTGATTTTTTACCTGCCAGAAGCATATCGCGTCCGACAAAGTAAAGCACGACTGCCAGAATCAGGAAAGGAACCATCGCCAATAAATCGGCGCTGGGTCCGCCGAAAAACGGGTTACTTGCCTCTGCCCAGGTCTTGGAACTGTCCTGCAAATTCTTGAGAAACGGCACCACCGCGAAAATTGCGATCAAAATTCCGGCGATCGCCGCGCCCGCAATATAACCTGAAGCGAGCAAAACGCCGTTTGATTTATCGGTTTCGGCGATAATTTCGGCTTCGCTCATTTCTTGCGCCGCGAATTTGCGTTTGAGATACAGATCAACCGCCCAACGCGCAATTCCGCCGACGAAAATCGGCGCGCTCGTCGCAATCGGCAAATAGAGACCGACGGCAAAGGCCAGCGCGGGGGCGCCCGTTAATTCCAAAACGATCGCCGTCATCGCGCCGATCAGAACCAGGCCCCACGGCAATTCCTGACTCAGAATCCCTTTGATGATATAGCTCATCAAAGTCGCTTTCGGCGCGTCGTATTTCGGTGCGTCGGACAAATCGGGACGCGCCGTTAATTTGCCGTTGATGCCCGGATCAACCAGATATTTGATTTCGCCCGACATATCAACCAGATATTTTCCGGCAGGAATGCCGCCCGCGTTATCGGTTTTGTGCCAGGCGCGATAAGTATTCGGATCGGTCTCAGCTTGTGTTCCGGTTAATTTTTCGGCAAGTCCGACTTCGGTTCCCGCCGGAACGCGTGCGCCTTTCGGAAAATTTTCCTCGATTTTCAGTTTGACCAATCCCGAAGGCTCGACCAGATATTTGCCCGGTCCCAAATCTTTATTTTCGGGTTTCCTTTCGCCCGCCGGAACTTTGTTTTCTAAAAACAGGAAATCACTCGCAATCGGTGGTTTGTCTTCGCCCGTGTAAGGCGCCAGCTGCGAAGCATCAACCTCGACTTTCTTTTCAACCTTTGAAAACGTTACGGGTGTTGCATAAACCGTGCCGTTATCGTTCAAAAGCAGAAGAATCGGACCGAGAACGAGCGCGGAAGCAAGTGCGCCGAGCAGAATCGCAATCTGCTGACGGCGCGGCGTTCCGCCGACGAGAAAGCCTGTTTTCAAATCCTGCGAAGTTGTCCCGCCGTTTGATGCCGCGATACAAACGATGCCGCCGATGCTCAAAGCGGTCACGAAATACGGATTCGGCGCAGTCCAGCCCAACAGCAAAAAGACCAGACAGGTGATCAAAAGCGTAGCGACCGTCATTCCCGAAATCGGATTTGACGACGAACCGACTTCGCCCGTCAAGCGCGACGAAACCGTCACGAACAAAAATCCGAGAATGATAATGAGCAATGCGCCTAAGAATGAAACGATCGGATTCGTGAAAACGCTCAAGCCGAGTTGGGGGAAAAGCATAATCGCCGCAATCAAAGCAATCACGCCGATCACGACGTATTTCATCGAAAGGTCCTGATCGGTACGCGGCAAGCTCGCGCCGTCCACGTCTGTGCCGCCGCCGCGCAGGTCGGCGAGACCTGATTTCAAACCGCTCCAAATCGTCGGCAAACTTCTAAACAGCGAGATGATTCCCGCAGTCGCCACCGCACCCGCGCCGATGTAGAGAATATACGCGCCGCGAATTTGTCCGGGACTCATTTCCGAGATGGTTTTCGAGAGTTCGGGCGAAACGGGTTCCGCCACGCCTTCGCCGAAAAACTTGATCATCGGAATCAGCACAAGATACGACAAAACGCCGCCCGCCATCATAATCGAGGAAATATACGGACCGATAATGTAGCCGACACCAAGCAGCGCGGGATTATTTTCGAGCGCGATCGAGCCGCCTTTCAAGGTCGAATCGCTCAATTCGTGTTCGGGTTCGCCCTTCCAAAAACTGAAAACGTCCATCACCGATTTGTAGATAAAACCGATCACAAAACCGATGGTGATGATCTTTCCGCCCTGCAAAGCCGAATCGTCCGTTTCGGCAACTTTGGTTTCGGCGTATTCGTTGGCAACGGCGCGTGATTCGGCGGATGAACCCGCTTTCAGAACTTCGGCGCAAGCCGTGCCTTCGGGATATTTCAAGATGCCGTGTTGTTCTTTGATCAGAGCGCGGCGCAGCGGAATCATCATTAAAATTCCCAAAAGTCCGCCCATCACGGCAACGATCATCACCCGCGTGATTTCCAGATCGAAGCCCAAAATTAAAATCGCGGGCATCGTCACACCAAGCCCGAACGCGATTGATTCGCCGGCGCTTCCGGCAGTCTGAACGATGTTATTTTCGAGAATCGTCGCGTCTTTCGTGAGCTTCATTTTGGAAAGCAGACGAAACAGCGTAATTGAAATAACCGCGACCGGAATCGAAGCCGAAACGGTTAAACCCGTTTTCAGCACAAGGTAAAGCGATGACGCGCCGAAGACAATGCCTAAAAGCGTCCCGACAATAATCGGAAGCGGCGACAATTCGCGCATATTCTTAACCGCGTCAGGAATATAGGGGCGAAAATTTTCGAGAAATGGATTTTTAGCCATAACGAAACGGAAGAACCTCCAAATTTTTTTATGTTCAAAAGGAAGAGTTTTTTGAATAGAAATCTTGCGTTAAATTTACATTGCAAATGCTTTTCAATCAAGTTTTTATTTGATGTTTACAGTTTCCGTAAAATATTTCCGCTTTGTTTGGGCTGAATTTGCCCAATCGAAGCAGTAGCTTTTCTCACAATCAGAAATCGGACATAAAACATAAACTACTGAGTTAGTTCAACATAACTCTTATTTAACTTTTGGCACAAGCCTTGTAATATAAATCTGCGAAAGAGACCGGCAAAACAATTTGCCGAAAAAATACTAGGGAGAAATTATTATGTCATTCATCGACAAAAAGAATTTATTTATCGCAATCGCCACATTTTTGGTCGGCACTTTTGCCGTCGTCTCGTTTTTCGGCTTTTCGCTGATCAAACACGAATCAACCGTGCTTCAATCGCCGTCTGCTTTATTCAAAAATCGAAGAACATAAAATCGCTTGAAATAACTTCAGAAATTTGCCCACGCGCGCACACGAAAAATTAAAGCAAAAATTTTTATTGGTTTTCTTTTTTTCGTTCCTTTCGTGCATTTCGTGGGCAAATTCTCTTAAAATCGGCTAAAATTTCATCAAATCCGAACGGAGTTTCCAAACAATGAAAAACAAATCGCTCTTTGCTGCTTTCTTTGCGCCTCTGCGCCTCTGCGGGATATTTCTTTTTTTAGCTTTATCAATCGTCGCCCAAACAAAAATTCCCGCACCAAAGGATGTCTTGGGTTTCACGCCCGGCGATGACCGAAAACTGGCGAGTTGGGTGCAGGTTTTGGATTATTTCAAAAAGCTCGATGCCGCGAGCGACCGCGTGATGTTTCAGGAAATCGGCAAAACGACGCTCGGCGCATCGTTCGTTTACGCGACGATCTCCGCGCCCGCAAACCTGAAAAATCTCGAAAAGTATAAAGCGATCAATGCCAAGCTCGCCGATCCGCGCCTCATAAAATCGAATCAAAAGCTCGCCGACGATCTGATCAAACAAGGCAAAACGATTGTTTTAATTACCTGCGGCGTTCATTCCGATGAAGTCGGCAGTTATCTTTCCTCGATGCTCATCGCCGACAAATTGGCGAACGCAACGGATGCGGAAACTTTGAAGATTCTCGACAACACGATCATTCTGCTCGTCCCGAGCTTAAATCCCGACGGCGTGGACATCATCAAAAATTGGTATGACAAAACGCTCGGAACGCCGTATGAAGGTACTGACCCGCCGGAGCTTTATCACAAATACGTCGGGCACGACGACAACCGCGATTGGTATGCGTTCACACAAGTCGAGACGCAATTGACGGTTGATAAAATTCACAACGTCTGGCATCCGCAAATCGTCAACGACATTCACCAGCAAGGCGCTTACGGCGCACGGCTTTTTCTCCCGCCTTATCTGCAGCCCGTTGAACCGAACGTGCCGAAGGAATTGGTCGAAGGCTACACCGAACTCGGCAATTACATCGCCAAAGATTTGCGCGGCAAAGGTTTCGCGGGCATCACAACCGATTCGACCTACGACGCCTGGACACCAGCACGCGCCTATTCCCACTATCACGGCGGCGTGCGGATCTTATCGGAAACCGCCTCGTGCAAACTGGCAACACCGATCACGGTCAAGTTTGAA
>JBDTZT010000451.1:0-4258 GCA_040005005.1 Actinomycetota bacterium | reverse complement strand
GACTCATTTGTGTCAAGCAAGCAAAGTCGGTGCGAAAATTTTCGCCGATGCATTCTCGGCCGAATTTCAAATTGAAGACAAGTTATCTTTCACTTTAAATGGCGGCGAAGATTTTGAACTGCTTTTTACGGTCAATCCGAAAAAATATTTTCAGATGCAAAAGATGCAAAAAAACTTCTCTTTTCACCACATCGGTGAAATCACTTCAAACACAGAAATAATTGAACTTATCACAGGTGAAAAATCACAAATTTTAGAATCGAAAGGCTTCCGACATTTTTGACAAAATTTCCACATCACAAAAAATATTTTCAAATAATGCTTGACAAGCGATTTTAAACCGTGCTAAAACTTTCAACGGTTCGCTGATTGTGCGGACAAAATTTTTAGGAGTTAATTTTTTGATGTTACAGAGTTGGATACAGACAAGCCGAAAAACGACAGATTTTGCCGCGCATATTGAGATGCGGCTGAGCAGAAGTTTGTCGGCAGGCGTTTGTGCCAATTTTGAAAATTCAGATTATCAACCGACCAGCGGCGGCTTAGATCGCCTGGGAAGAAAGATTTAGAAAAGCGGGAGCGGCATGTTTCCGCTCCCGAAACGTAAAAATTTAAGAGTTGTTGAACTCGAAATTGTTAAAGGGAGCGGTGACGCGAAGTTTTCGATGAGAAACTTAAAAAGTCGCCGCTCTTTTCGTTTTTGAAGCTATTTGACAATTGAATAACCGAAAAAAGTCCGGAAGTTTTGCGTTTTGCGAGCGAAGATGCCGCGAAATGCAAAATTGTCCGGACAAAAAAAGAAAAAGGCAGAGAGCGCAAGATTGAAAGTCTTCGATATAAACTTTGGCGAGTTCCAAAGACTTTCAATCTCTCAACATCCGAAGGCACAATTGCGCCCGAAGTCTGCCCACATCTCTGCCTTTTTCATTTTACACGATTTTTTTATTTCACGTATCGGTCGCCAATCGGCAATGGCCAGCAGTCTGTAAAACTGTTGCGAGTCTCGCGCTTTGAAGCTTCGAATCCTTCCCGATGCACCAGATTTAGTAGGCACTTGGCAGTAAAAATCTAACTGCCAAGTGGCTACTGCTAACTTCAAAAATGTGAGCGAAACTCAAACGGCTGAGTGTCGGTCTTCCAAACCGGATGTTGCGGGTTCGATTCCCGTCGCTCACTCCAAATTTACGGCTTTGTAGCTCAGCAGGAATTCAGAGCGCAAGTTTCCGAAACTTGAGGTCGCGCGTTCAAGTCGCGCCAAAGCCTTTCAGGCGCGTAGTTTTAATCGGCAAAACGGCGGTCTCCAAATCCGAAGTTTTCAGTTCAAATCTGAACACGCCTGCCAATTTTCTCCAGCGATGCAAAAAAGAAAAACGTGATTTCTGCACCTCACATCCCACTAATTGTTTATTAATCCGCTCACTAGCGATAGTTCTGACAAATCGCGGAAGGCAAGCCAAATCGGTATGGCAGCAGTCTTGAAAACTGCCGCGCGAAACACGCATAGAGGTTCGAGTCCTCTGCTTTCCGCCAATTTGATTTTGGATTTTAGATGATCGCTGATAAGAAATCTCAATCCAAAATCGGCCATCTAAAATCCAAAATCATTCCGGGGGCGTGGCACAATGGAATTAGCGCGATTCATTACGAATGAATAGGTTGGAGGTTCGAGTCCTCTCGCCCCTTCCAAAAATTTCACGGCTTCGTAGTTCAATGGATTTAGAACACAGGTCTTCTAAACCTGAAGTTGCGGGTTCGAGTCCCGCCGAAGCCTTTCTTTCAATTACGAATTACGAATTTCAAATTACGAATTATAAGAAATTAGTTTTCATTTCGTAATTCGTAATTTGAAATTCGTAATTGATCATTTCGGGGTCGTCTAACGGCAGGACGCATCGCTTTGAACGATGAAAAATAGGTTCGAATCCTTTACCCGAAGCCAAATTTTCTTTTCTGGGTGTTCCGAAGATGACTATACGGGCATGTTTTGGAAACATGTGTTCGCTGGTTTGAATCCAGCCACCCAGACCAATTTTTTCACGCCGACGTGGTCTAAACGGCAAAGGCACGAGTCTTAGAAACTCGGTATTGTGAGTTCGAATCTCACCGTCGGTACCAAATTCGGGTTGGTGATGTAATTTGACAGCATCGAAGTCCTGCAAACTTCTTGTAAGGGTTTGAATCCCTTCCGATCCACCATTTCGATTTTGGATTTTGGATTGAAATAAATCCCAAATCGGCAATCCTAAATCCCCCATCAACACACTCGCGTAGCCCAACCTGGCAAGAGGCGTCGGTTTCAAAAACCGAAGGTTGTCGGTTCAAATCCGACCGCGAGTATAAAATTTCGATGAGCGCGTGTAGCCCGACGGCAGAGGCGGCGATCTTAAACATCGTTCAGGTAAAAGTTCAAATCTTTTCACGCGCATTTCGTGAGGACGTAGGCAAATCGGTGAAGCCGTCAGCCCTTCAAGTTGAAGATTGCGGGTTCGAATCCCGTCGTCCTCGCCATATCAATTTTGGATTTTGGATTTGCGATTTCGGATTAGTCTTCGATCCAAACCCCCAAATCTAAAATCCAAGATCAAACTGCGAGCATCGCCAAGCGGATAAAGGCGTTGGTTTGCAAAACCAATCATCATCGGTTCGAATCCGATTGCTCGCTCCAATCTTTTTCAAATTCGGAGAGATGGCGAAACGGTAGCCGCAATTGTTTGCTAAACAATCGAGATTTTCTCTTGCAGGTTCAAATCCTGTTCTCTCCGCCAAACTTTTCGGGCGACGCGCTGAAATGATTGCATCAACGGTTTATTGAAACCGTATCATTTTAATTTTTGTCGCCCATTCATTTAATTTACAGGCGAATGCTGAAGATGACTACATTGGTAAGAGCATTTGAGGTGAAACTCAAAAGGTCGTCGGTTCGATTCCGATAATTCGCGAAAGTGAATTTAGCTCAGCAAAAAAACGTCGCTTCCCTTTTGTCGCCTGCACTTTTTTACGTGGATTGTAGCTTAACCGGCAAAGCACCGCCCTGTGACTGCGGTTTATGCGAGTTCAAATCTCGTCAATTCACCCAAATCAATTTTGGATTTCAGATTTCGGATTTCAGATTGAAACCTGCATCAATTAACAAATCCAAAATCGCAAATCTAAAATTCATATCAACAATGGGGCTGTGGTCGAGAGGTGAGGCACTTCACTGTCTATGAAGATGATGACGGTTCGAGTCCGTTCAGTCCCGCCAAAATATTTAACCAAAAAGGAGAAAAAACTATGCTTGAAAATTACTTTAAGGAGGACAACGCAATGAAGTTATGAATTATTAATTTTTCATAGATTTTCTGAAATAACAGTCAATAATTTTCAGAAAATCTATTTGAGAGGAAAAAAAATGAGCAAAATAGAGCGCACCAAATATTACGTGCGCAAACGAATATTTCTTAATCGTGATTTGGATATGCGGGCAATGGCGATTGCGATTGTCGAAGATACCCGCGAAATTCCGAATGACAACGAAGACGGCTGGAAATACGGCACGATCGAACTGACGCTCGGCGATTGTTACCGCCAAGTTTCTTACGATTTCAACCTGAGTTCAAAAGAAGCGCGGCGCAATAGTCTTTACAAAATCCGCCGCATTGCCGCGATTATCAATGCCGTCCGCGAGGCGATTGAAACGGAAGCCGAATCAATTGACGCCCGCAAAATCGTCAAACCGAAAATCAAACCGAAAGCGAAAGGCGCGGCAGGTTAAATTTCAAGGTTGGATAACTGAGATAGATTAGTGCGACTCTGAAAAGGTCGAAAGGTTGGTGCGATACCAACTCCAACCACCATTCTAGTAAAAGGTAAAAGTAACCAGTAGAAATTGAAGAACCGTTTCTCAATTTCTGCCCTTTACCTTTTTACTTCTGAAAGCCGATTAGCTCAGCGGAAGAGCGTCTGTTTTACAAACAGAATGGCAAAGGTTCAAATCCTTTATCGGCGACCACATTTTAAACACGGCTGTCTAGCTCAAACGGACAAAAGAGCAACTGTCTTGTAAACAGTAGGTTGTGGGTTCGAGTCCCACGATAGCCTCCAAAATTCAAACGGCGGAGTAGCTTAACGGGATCAAAGCGTCGGTCTCATAAACCGAAGATTAAAGGTTCAAATCCTTTCTCCGCAACCAATTTTTCGGCGAAGTAGCTTAACGCAACAAAGAGCGTCTGTCTTGTAAACAGAACGATGCGAGTTCAAATCTCGCCTTCGCCTCCAA
>JBDTZT010000450.1:0-4277 GCA_040005005.1 Actinomycetota bacterium | reverse complement strand
GATTTTGGATTTTGGATTTTGGGCAGTGCGGCTTTGAAAACCGGTTAAAAATTCTTCTTCGAGAATTTTATCTTCGGTTCCGATTTCGCGAACCGCCGCGATGAATTGATAGCCGCGATTCGGAACAGTCAGGATCAAGCGCGGCTTTTTGATGTTTTCGCCGAGAGTTTTTCGCAAGATAAAAATCGTCTGCGAAAGATTCGATTCTTCGACAATCGTATCGTCCCAAACGGTGCCGAGCAGTTCGTCTTTTGTTAAAACCCGACCTTTGCTCTGGACTAAAATGAGCAGAAGTTCGACGGCTTTCGGTGTGAGCGGCACGAGCGTCCCCGTCTCACGCCGAAAAACCCGGTGACTTTTCGCGTCAAGCCGGAAATCTTCAAACTCATAAACCTTTGATTCCAACAGCTCTTGCATATATTTTGAGAAATTTTGAGAACTTTTGATACTAGTTTTGAAGATATTTGAAGCGAGGTTAAGCCAAAATCAACACATCAGATTTTTTTGTTCGAGGAGATTTTGGCAAATGAAAAGTTTACAGACGATAAAATTCACAATTTTCAGCTTCGTTTTAATTTTAATCGCGGGTGCGAAAATCCTCGCGGCGGGCGGCGATTTGGACACGACATTCAGCGCGGGCGCGACCGGTTTCGGCAGTTATGTCCAGACGGTCGCCGTGCAGACTGGCGGGCGCAACTTATGTTGTTTCGGTTCGCCACGGAAAAATTCAATTCAATCCGTCTTCGCAGGTCATCAACGCCAACGAAGACGCACTTGACATCAAATTTATCGGAGAAAATTAAAGAATTAAAGGAAGGTAAAAAATGCAGAAAGTAAATGACAAACATCGATTTTTCAAGGCTTTTATTTTTGGATTATTTCTATCGTTTTCGGCCATTGCCGCAAATACGGCGGGCGTTTCGCTTTCGGCAGTGCCGACTACGCAAACAGTCAACGTCGGGCAAACGGCGACCTATACGATAAAAATCAACCGCGACAATTACACGGATAAAGTGACGCTTTCGGCAACCGCCCTGCCTGCCGGGGCAAGCGCGACTTTTACTCCGAATACGACCACCGCAGCGAGCTCGACTTTGACCATAAAAACTCTGACGACGACGCCGGTCGGAACATTTAATATCAACGTCAAAGGCACGGCAAACGGTATTACGATCGCGCCGATCGTCGTTAAATTGATAACGCAGCCGGCTCCGTCGATCTCGGTTGCGGTCACTCCGTCAACGCAGTTTATTGTTGCCGGACAATCAACTTTTTACGATATTGCGATCAGCCGCTTCAACTACGACGGCAAATTAACGCTTTCGGCGGTAAATTTACCGAGCGGCGTGACAGCGTTTTTTGAACCCGAATCAACCTACGGCAATTCGTCGCGGATGTATCTTTATTCGGGCGGCATCCCGTTTCTCTGGAAAGATTACGGAATGCTGGTCAAAGCCAACAATCCGTACGACGGAATTGAAAAACTTGTGGCTGTGCAGCTGCGCGTCAATTACGGAATGATTTGGGCTGCCCAGTTCGCCGCGCCAAATAATCAAAATGAGGATGTTGCGACCGATGTGACATACGATTCCGCCGGAAACGTTTACGTCACCGGTTATACATATTTTACCACGACAGCCGACAATAATTCATGGGTGGCGAAGTTCGATTCGGCAGGAAATCAGCTCTGGCTGAGTATGATTCCAAATTTATTGGACGACAAAGCAACTGACGTTTTTGTCGATGTTGGGGGAAATGTTTACGTCGCCGGAAGCACGAGGGGTTTAGCTTCAGATATTTTTGTCGTCAAGTTTGCGGCGAACGGCGTTCAAATATCATCAACTTCGGTATTCAGCACTGTGAATGAGGAAGGTCAAAAAGGTATGCAGTTTGGCGTCGATATGGCGGGTAACACGACGCTGACCGCCGTTATGCGGGTTCGTATTTCTAATACAGGTCAGCGCGACCAACATAACGACCCGGCAACTTCGGGGACTTTCGACGTTACTCGTTACACGTTCGATGCTAATTTTAACAGAATCAGCACAATCGTTGTTACAAACGCAGTGGGAGAACCAAAAGATTTGACGGTTGGCGGCGACGGTTCGATTTATGTGCTGGGCGAAGACCATACCCAGATTATCGACAATGGTTTCGGGGCACTTATTCTGGTTGTTACTTCGCAGGTCGAAAAGTTTAACGCTTCGAACGGGCAATCCATCTATCGAAGCCAGCCTATCAGTCCGTCGACCGATAATCATTATTTAGGAACCCAATTAAAGGTTGACGCCCAGGGCAATGTTTTTGCGATCGGCACAAAGCTTGTTGTTGGAGGAAGTGCGGGTCGCCCTTCTATTCTCGGTTTTGTCAGTTCGTGGTTTGCTAAAATAAGTTCTACCGGTTCAGTAGATTGGGTATTACACCCTTTTCAAACATATTATCAAACGGAAATTAAAGCTCTCGATATTGATCCGAGCGGCAATGTTTATTGCGCCGGGTACACCTACGATACGCTCCGCGGATCAAATCCGAATCGCGGACAGTCGTTTGACGTGAATGCCCGAACCGACGCGTTTTTTTCCCGCTATTCGGGATCAAGCGGGTCGGAACTAAATCGAAGCCAGTTTAACGTCGACAATAAGGACGGATTTAATGCCGTCAAGGTCGGCGCTTTAAGCAGCGGTTTCTTGAACTCGACATTATACTTTGCCGGTTACACGGTAAATTTTAAAAATGTGAATTTCGGTAATACCGATGCATTATTATTGCAGTGTTCATCATTTGATTGCGGTTATACGCCTTAACCAAACGTATTCAACGGTATAGAATACAGTTCTCCCACAAAATTCCATTTATAAAATCTCCCTGTTTTTTTAATTTGAGTTTTAAAGTCCCATTTGACGAATTAAATTCTGAAAGCGCGGGTCTTCGCGCAGCGGGGCAAGACGCAGCTTGTATTTGGCATTTGTGACCAACCGGTCTTTTCGTTGAAAAGCTTGATTTAAGGCTTCTAAAGCTCCTTCCTTGTCGCCGAGGCGAATTTTGACAAGGGCTTTGTGGTAGGCTTGAAAATTTTTCAAATGCGGACGGGTTTCAATCTGTTCGAGTCGTTTTTGCCACCAGCCTTTCATCCCGCTTTTCTTAAATGCAGTTTTGACTTCTTCGGCACATTCGGGCGGTTCCCCGAAAAGCGTCATTGTCCTGGCGAGAGCCTCGGAAGCTTCCGCGTCCATTCCTTTTCGCTCATATCCCAAGCCTAGATAAAAATATCCGTAAGCAAAATTCGGGTCTATTTCGATGACTTTGGGTGTTTGTTCGATTTCCTTTTCGGCATTGTTTAAAATCAAAATGGATGGTTTATTAAACTAAACGCGACGACGGGAAAACAAGTCCTCAGAAGGATATTTCCGGTTGAAAATTTAGATAGCTTCGATGCGATAAAAGCCGGCATCAACGGGGAATTAGTGATTGCCGGATTCACCGTTAAATTTAAGCATTCCGGTTTCATTCAACGAGATGCATTGCTGCTGAAATATTCGACTAAATTGTGTTTTATTAACTGGAAGTTAGCAAAGAGTAAAGCCGGCATCTGAATAGTTTGCCGGCTTTATTCTTTGACGACAATTTCCCAGGCTGACTCGGATTTTAATAACTTACTCATCAAATTCGCGTGCACGGCGTGACCGGATTTTTCAGCCTTGATTTTTCCCAGAACAGGCATTCCTAAAAGAGCAAAATCGCCGATGATGTCAAGAATTTTGTGGCGCACGAATTCGTCCGGGAAGCGCAACGGATTTTTGTTCAGCATACTGTCGGGCGTGAGGACAATCGCGTTATCAAGCGAACCGCCTAAAGCCAAATTTGCTTTTCTAAGCATCTCGATTTCCGCCGTAAAACCGAAAGTTCGCGCCGAAGCGATTTCGCGTCCGAATGAGCCGTTTTTGAGTTCAAAATGAAATGATTGACGATTGATAAATGGATGCGGAAAATCAATCAGACATTCGATTTCAAATTTATCGGAAGGTTCGACCGACATCTTTCGGTCGGCTTGGACGAATTCAACTTTTTCGAGAATTTTTAAATAATGACGCGGGGCGTCTTGCTGCGAAATTCCGGCATTTTCGATCAATTCGATAAAATTTTCACTTGAACCGTCCATAATCGGAATTTCGATGTTGTCGAGTTCGATAAAACAATTGTCCACGCCCGCGCCGCGCAGAGCCGAAAGGAGATGCTCGCAGGTCGAAAGCAAAACGCCGCGCCGAAGGAGCGTCGTC
>JBDTZT010000449.1:0-4290 GCA_040005005.1 Actinomycetota bacterium | reverse complement strand
ATATTGTTTTAACTTATCTAAAATAAACTGTTATTGAACATCAAGACAAAATAATTAATCAAAAAGATCGATCATTAAACAGCAAAACAAAGTCATAGAGAAAATCGAGAGCAAGTCAATTATGATGGAAGCAAATTTTTGAAGGAACAACTCGGGATTTATCTCAATCCGGCAAAGGTCATAAAAACAGCCGTTAAAAATACGTTTGGAAAAGACGGTGAAAAGAAATCAGTTTTAGGTTTGGACGAAGAAACAGGCGATAATGAGGATTAAACAATAATATGGAAGTTGGTTGACTTAATTCGACAAAAATATTTAATATTAGCCCGTGAAACGCGTGTAAGCGTAAAGCCCCGTGCGCAAGCGCGGGGTTAGCAAATTATAGACGAGAAAGCCAGTGAAACAGGCGACAGATAACACGATTCGCGGAAAATCTGTCGCTATTTTCGATAGCTTTGATGATTATCGGGTATTTTACGCCGCGCTCACGCACGGGGCTGTATGCTGTCGCCATCTCCGATTGCTGGGTTGGCAGGGAAATTATTGATTTAAAAAAACATTGAATAACAATTTTTCAGAATTCGATATTAAAATGACGCGTCTGGCATTGGAACTTGCGTCAATCGGCGTCGGACAAGTTTCGCCCAGCCCATTGGTCGGCTGCGTGATTGTCGGGGAAAACGGCGAGATTGCGGGCGAGGGAACTTATCTTTACCAACACGTTACCCACGCTGAGATTTTGGCTTTGCAGGAAGCCGGGCATCTTGCCAAAGGCGGCACGGCTTACGTTTCGCTTGAGCCGCATTCGTATCACGGGCGCACGAAGCCTTGCACGGAAGAGTTGATAAATGCGGGAATCAAAAGGGTCGTGTGTCCGATTGAAGACCCGAATCCGTTTGTTTCGGGGAAAGGCTTTGAGCAGTTAAGGGCCAGCGGAATCGAAGTCGTGACGGGTATTTTGGTTGATGAGGCGCGTAAATTGAACGAAAAATTTTGCGTTTGGCATAACCGGCGGCGTCCGTTTGTGCATCTGAAACTGGCGATGAGCTTGGATGGCAGAATCTCGCTCAAGGATTCGGTTTCGACAACGCTTTCGGGCCGGGAATCGGCTGAAAAGGTTCAAAGTTTGCGGCACGAACACGATGCCATTCTCGTCGGTGGAAACACGGCGTTGATTGATAATCCGTCATTGACCGACCGCAGCGGAAAACCGCGAAGGCGCAAGCTCGTCCGCGTCATTTTGGATAATCGTTTGCGGATTCCGTTTGAATCCAATCTGGTCACGACCGCAAAGGAAACACCGACGCTCGTGATTTCAAATTCAAATGACGAACCTAAAATCAATCAATTAATCGAAGCGGGCGTTGATGTCGCACGAACCGATGCGCGTGATTTGAACGCGGTTTTGGCCGAACTCCGAAGTCGTGAACTGCAAAGCCTACTGGTCGAAGGCGGCACGGAAGTCGCAGGCGCGTTTTGCGATGCTCATCTGGTTGATAAATTAACCTTCATCGTCGCGCCAATCGTCATCGGCGGACTTAGTGCGCCACTTGCGATCGGCGGCATTGGCGCAAATTCACTCGAAAACGCGATACGTCTGCGCGATTTAGAAGTGATCAAACACGGCAGCGATTTTGAATTTACAGGCTACCCTTATTGAAAATTACGAATTACGAATTACAAATTGAAGCTAAATTCTCCCCTATTCTTAATTGGTAATTTTTAATTCGTAATTGAGATTTACGGCATCATAAAACCGAGATTGGCGGTTGTGAAATGATTCAGATTCGGGAAAACATAGTTTACGTCAGGGGGTTGCAGTCCGAACCAATTGGCCAGCGTCGCCGCGTATTGATCAACCGAAGTTGTCGGAATCCAGCGTCCGCGGGCGGTTGAGCCAAAATCCGAATCATCCGGACCATTTTGCACGAGCGTCGGGAAAGGCGTGCCATTTGTAGTGTTTACGCCGTAAAAATCGCCGCCGATCACCGAATCACCGATAATAAACGAATGATTTGCCCACGCGTGGTCGCTGCCGACATTGCCGCCCGAACCTCCCGGATTAAAGGTGCGGCTGAAATCGGACATTGTAAATTGGGTCACCTTGTTACCAATTCCTTGGACATTCATTTCATCATAAAAAGCGCGGGTTGCCTGACTTAATTGCGTGAACAACGCGCCTTGATTGTTTAACTGACCGGAATGCGTATCAAAACCGGAAAGCGTGCAAAAGAAAATTTGCCGGTTGACACCCAAAACAGTGCGGGTTTTAATCATTCGCGCCACCTGTTTGAGCTGATTGCCGAGTTCGGAAGTCGGGAATGTGACCGTTACTTCGGAATTGTTATTCAATGAGCGGCTGATTTCCAAAGCTTGCCGGTGAAGCTGATTGGAAGCGCTGATAAGTTCCTGATTAGAATCCAAACTCATTGCCGCGTTTAAAGCGTCAAAACGGGCATTAGAAATCGGCGTATTATTATAGCCGACCAATGAAAGAACATTGCTCAAAGCCGTCGGCGCCGGTGAAAGCGTGAGCGGCTGGGTTGTTTCACCGATCGTGAAAACTTGTGAACCGACCAGCGAACTGAGGGTCGGAACAAGCCGGTTTGGGTTATCGGTGAGCGTCATTTTATCGGACATTCGCCCGCCCCAACCAGTTAATGTCATCACGTCGGAACGACAATTTTGGTGCTGATTGGTTTGGTCGTTATGCGAAAATAAATTTATCGGGCGCGGTACCGAATTGCTTTGATATTGCGCTCTCGTCATTGGCGAAACGAGCGTGCCGATATTGGTTACGACCGCCATTTTGCCGGTTGCCCAAAGCGGATGAAGGCCCGGATTGACTCCGCCGGTGACCGTCCCGAAACTGGGATGCAACCCGTAATTTAAGTTACCGATCCGCGGAACGGCAATCGGCAAAAGCACATTTTGCGCGAGAGCCAAGCCTTGCTGAGCGCGTGCCGTACTGTAAGCCGCATAGTTGCTGATGCCCGAATCGTTGTGGTTGGGAATGACCGTGTTATTGCCGTCGTTTCCGCCCGACAAAAAGATGCAAACCAGGGCGCGATAATCATTCGGTACGGCCGTATCGCTTTTTACTCTCGATTTTTGCGCCATCGCAGTCATCAAACCGAAATGTCGAACCTGCGTCGCCAGCGCAGTCATACTCAATGCGCAGCCTGATTTGATTATAAATTCTCGTCTGTTTTGTTTCATCATTTTTACCTCTGGATCTGATATTGCGAAGAAGCCGCGAATAAATAAATTGCGGTTTTGACGCGCAACGCCGGGTTATTTGACGGAACCGCCAAAACCGCCGTCAGAATCAAATTTCGATGTTCAGGCGATAATGTGCCGTGCATCATTTTGGTGTTCAGATAATCTAAAAGCTGATTGCCGCTCGGGTCCGCTTCGGCAAACGGAACGGCTTCGCTTAGATCGAGCGATGTTCCGCGCAGAGAATCGGTTATGTTCGGCGTGATGCCTTCAAAGATCAGTATATAAAGAAAATTTGTGCGGCTGATGGCTGAGGTTGTGTTCAAAAGCGCAAATTCGGGCGCATTAAGAGTTGTGCCCGGCACGATGAAATCGGGCGGATAATAATTGAAAACGGTCGGCGAATAAAAAGGATTTTGTCCCATTTTTATCATCGAACTGCTCAAACCGCCATCGCTTAAGGATTGTCCGTCCCAAGATTTAGCCGGAAAAAGCCGGGCGAGATTGGTAACAACCTGCACGGGTTCGCGCAATTTTCCGTAACGCGGCGCGGTTTTGACGTTTCCGCGGGCTTCGGGATCAAGCAAAATCGCCCGGATCACCGCCTTCAAATCGCCGCGAATATTTTGACCGTTGTTGACAAAAACATCCGCGACGCGCTGAACAAAAGCAGGCGACGGATCGCTGGTGACCAATTGCTGAATCAGCTGTCGGCTGATAAACGGCGGCAAATTCGGGTGGTTAAAGATATTATCGAGTGCCTGATTTAAAGATTGAGTAGCATACGTTGTGGTGCTGTCGGGTGTCGTGCAATCAACACAAGCCGGAATCGTCGGATTGACGGCGTTCGGATAATTCAAAAGCGTTTTGGCCGTCGTGTCGTGATTCGCCGGCGACAAAACAAGCGGGTCTTTGTAATTTAAAGTTCCAATTGACGCATTCGGACAATTCGCCGGATTATTGCAATATGTCCAACCCGTCAAGACTTTGGCAAAATTATTGATGGTGTCTTGATTATATGTCGGAATCGGATTATTTTGGGCGTCGCGTCGAACCGTGCCGTCCTGATTG
>JBDTZT010000448.1:0-4302 GCA_040005005.1 Actinomycetota bacterium | reverse complement strand
CTGCTCCGTAAAGGATGAGGGATGAATAAATCTCTTTTTAAAGCGCGAAAGGCTTAGGCTTTTCGCGCTTTTTTCGTTTTACATTGAAGTAAATATTTAATTTTAATTTCTTGACATGGTTTATTGATAAAACCTACACTTGAAACAGTGGCAAGACAGTATTAAAAGACGTGAATTTACCGAATTATCTAACTTTAGCGCGAATTGTTCTGGTCCCTTTGCTGGTCGTTATCTTACTGACTGAGTTTTCCGAGAATTGGTTCGGCATCAGCGGTTATGCGCTGGCAATCGGGATTTTTCTCGCGGCATCGGTCACCGACATACTTGACGGACATCTCGCCCGCCGGCGTAATCAGGTTTCAAATCTCGGAAAACTGCTTGACCCGATCGCCGACAAACTGCTCGTTTCCGCCGCCTTGATTGTGCTGGTCGAAAAGCATCTCGCGCCGGCGTGGGCGGTCGTTGTAATCCTGGGCAGAGAGTTTATCATCACGGGTTTGCGTTCAGTGGCGGCGGCTGACGGCATTGTTATTCAGGCGCAGACGAGCGGAAAAATCAAGATGTGGGCGCAATGCGTGGCGATTGTCGCGCTGCTGGTCGCGGGGGCGAACGGAAATCCGCCCGTGTCGAACTTTGGCTGGAGTCTGCCAACGTTTCGTTTCTGGGAAGTCGCAGAAGTTCAAACCGCTTTTTTGCATCTTTCAACCTTTGCACTGACCTCGAACGACTGGCAGGTTTTCGGCTACCTGATCGGACGCGGTGGACTCTGGGTGTCGGTCGTGATGGCGATCTGGTCGCTTTATGACTACTCCAAGTTCTTTATCTCCGAGAACAACAAGAAGAGGCAATCCATCAAAGATGCTGTGCTTGATAAGATCGTGGCAAACAATTCCAACCCAGCGAACTAGAATTATGACTTGCCGCCATTAAATTCCCCGCATATTAACCTCGAATTATCGTTAGCGGTCAATGAATTTCCGCGTTTAGTCATCGAGTTATCGATTGTTGCCATTGAATTATCTCTTACGGGTGTTAAACTACCGGAAGCGGAAAATCGCTTTATAACCAATCTTAATAATTATATCGTTTGACTACTCTAAACGGATTGTCGGGAGAACTGGGAGATTGCAGATTTGTTCCGCTTTCGCTGTCGAATTTATACATCAAGACTCCTTTGACCTTGTAGTTTTCGCCCCCTAATAATGTTGGTGAAAAGAGTGTTTGGCAAGCGGCTTTGATAGCTGATTCCATTAATAACGGATGACCTTTGCCGGCTTTTGCGCTGATAACTTTGCCGTCGTAGTCAACCACGATATTGACCGTCACCCAGCCAGAGATGTTTTTGTCCTTTACCGGCTGTGAATATTCGGGCAAAATTCCGCATTCGATTCTTCCATTAAGAACACCGCCTTGAATAATTCCGCGCCCGCGCCAACGCTCATCCCATCGAAAATCGTCTTCCGCACCGCAAGGCTTGACTTTAGAAACGTCGGGTTTGGTTGTTTTGTCCGCAACCTTTTTCGGCATTGATTCAATGGAATCATTCATCGGCACAAAACCGATTTCCGAAGTTGGCGGCAATACGGCGGAACGCAAAAACCAACCGACATTAAGACCAATCGCTAAAGCAAGTAAAAAGGCGGATATTTTAAGGACAGGATTTCGCATAATTGTTTAGACTCCATTTTTACAAATATGTTTCGCAGAATATTAAATCATACCTCCGCAAAAGTGTTTTTATTTATTTTAAGCGGCTGGCGAATCGTCTGCGGGACGACCGAAGAAAACCGTGATTGATTTTATCTTGCCGTCCTCGAAGGCAAAATGCTCGGTGTTTTGGACGCGTTCGCCATTGATGCGGCTTCTATACCGGATGAAGGCTTCGCCGCCTTGCTCAACAAGCGTGACAATCTCGTAATCTTCGATTTCCTTGATCGAATCCCAGCATTTTTGTTTATATTCGTCCTTGCTGATGTGGTCGTCATACTGACTCGTAAACGTAAAACCGCCGGCAAGCGCGCTTTCGACAAAATCCCAATCACGGTTCTGCCATGCCGTAAAATAATTTTTAATCAGTCGTTCGTTATTCAAAGTCTTTACCTCCTCTATTTCTTTGAATGTGTGATTTTCCTACTTCAACAATAATAATTCATTCGTTTTTTGATGGCAACAAAAAGTGTGAATCGGAAACCGCGCCGTCAACAAATGCGGAATTGTGATAGACTCAGTGCCTACACATCTCACGCGAAAAAGGGGAAATCTATGGAACTGGTCTTTACAAATTCGACAATGGGCAAATCCGAAAGCGCAGTGACGGCGGACGGAACTAAAATCACGCTCGTGCATCGCACCAAATCAAATGTCATTGTTTATTACGGTCAGGATATAATCGCCGACTGCCGCACCAAACAAGAAGCGATCGAAGCCGTTAATGCTCATATCCGCAGTTTTGATGCGGTCGTCTGAAAAATAGAATTGCAATCTGAATATTTTTCACCGCCGCAAGGTTGAAAACGACATATTATTTATCAAATTATCAATGTTGAACTTTCGTGACCCAATCGGGAACTTCATTGGGAAAGTCAGACTCTGCATATCTACTTTCAAATTTACCGTCTCCATCCTCATCAACGTAAAAAACAGTGACCGGGAAACCATATAAGGCTCTGCCGCCATTTTTAGAAACGCCGTATGGAATATATTGAATACAATACGCGAAAGTCTTTTCGTTATAGTTATATGTCAATACTGTGGTAATAGCCAAGTATTGAGTTTCGACTGTCAGGATGCCGTTGGAATTCAAAGAATAAAAATCCTGTTGAGTATAAAAGCGTTTTTTTAGTTTGTATAATTTTCTGGCGACAGATGAATTCTGCATTTTGCAGATGTCGTTATCGATTACTTCGGCATCCTTGATTTCAGGAATGGTCCATCCACCAAATTTAATTGATTTACTAAGTTTTGCGCTCTGATTTTGTTTATCGGCAGATACTTTTTTGTCTTGAGCAAATAGAGATAATAAAGCAACCGTTAATAAGGCAATCGCACATAAACCAATAGTCAAAACCGTCTTGTTTTTCATAAATATCTGATGATGTTATTTTGCTCTACTTTCTCACATATGCGATTTTTCGCCCTTTATGTAAAAACATTATCCGTAAAGCAAATAAAAATCAATAATTTCGCGATTTATCTTGAGAATTGATGGCTCCGACAAAAAACAAAAAGGCAAAGCGTAACGACTTGCATCACGCTTTACCTTTTACTTTTTACTTTTTTACTTTATCGGATTACTGCAATTCAACCCAGTCGCCGGTGTGCATTTCCTGTGCAGTGCGGACAATCACCGCCGTTGCAGTTTTGCCTTGAACGCTCAAAATCACGAGTTCACCGACCACTTTCCGCAAATCAACCGGGCGGTCTTGCTTGGCGTTTTCGGTCGTTACGACTTTGCCGTTGGCTTCATCGCCTTTCTTTCGCGCCGCTTGATTGGAAAATTTTCCGCCGCGAAATCTGTTCGACTGATTACCTTCTTCGCGGGCACTGACCGATTCAGGTTGAACTTTATCAAACAGACCGCCCTTGCCGAGCGGACGATAAACCGTCAGAAAATCGCCGACATTCGCGCCGTCTTCCGAACCCAAATCAATATAAACAACCTGATCGCGACTAAGCAGTTCAATACCGTCACGCGCCATAAAAATTCTGCCTTTCGTCTTGCCCGAAGGTTCGCCGAAAACGTCTAACGACGGTCTTTGCGTGTACATCGGACTCGAACGCGCCGGAATCGGCTGAAGCAAATCGCCCAGCAAAAGATTGTCGCACGATGTTTTGACACGCGCCACAGCGACTTCATTTTTGACCTTGACGACTTCTAACGCGCCGACTTCCTGCACGTAAAAACCAAGATTGTCCTTTTTCGTCCAGCGCGTTTCAACCCGCCCTCGCGGACGAATCACCGCAAACATATCACCAACTTGCACGTTTTTATTGGCGCCCAGATTGATGTAAACATTATTGCCCTGCGAATAAACATTTTGCTCTTGTTCGTTTTCCGCCCCGACGATTTTTCGGCTTGTATCAACTTTTCCGGTTTGCACGTAACCCGCACAATACAGGTTATTTGCGCCCGCCACAGGCAAATTTTTTGTTGCCTGACTGACTACCAATGTCGCTTTTTTATCCTGTGCAAACGCGACTGCCGAAAAAACTAATAAACCTAAAAAAAGCATTCCGAAACTTTTTCTGAAAAACTTCTGAAACTTCACGATTGTCTCCTTTTTAACGATTGATATTTGAAAT
>JBDTZT010000447.1:0-4307 GCA_040005005.1 Actinomycetota bacterium | reverse complement strand
ATGTTCGTTCGTTGAAAGAATAAAAACCTGTTTTACGTAAAAAATTAATAGTAATTACGCGTACAACGCGAAGGAACACTAAAAAAACTCGAACTTTTAGGGATTTTTTGCCCGATGCTCGTGGTTTTAATAAATGATGATTTTAGTTTCCCCTTTATCCACTTCAAAAAAGGGGGTTTACAAGCCCGTATTCTATAACCTGTGTTTTCTATACTTTTGAAGTGTTTTTCTGGATCGCGTGGCAAATTTTTTTACCTCCAAACAAGTCAATATAAATATATCTATATCTATTGATTATTGATATTTTAGCAATTTTAGTAAGTTCGATTTGTGTATATAAATATCCTTTTGCAAATAAATAGTTTGATGCCGAGAGGTTGGTTTTATAAACAACTTTTTCCGCCTCAATTGCTCTGATTAATAATGAAATGCGGGCGCATTATCCAAGTTAATTAACTTAAAAGTAACTTGATAAAACTAAAATTTCGGTATGAATTACACGAAAGAAAACGAAGATCAGATGGGCGGAGCGCAAAAAACGGTGAGGTTCAATAAGGAACTTTCCGAACAACAAAAAGCTGCATTAATTACAAATCAAAGTACAATTACCGGGTTAGACACTCTTGATGGATTAACGATTTTTCCTTCAATTGAAGATTCGGCGATTTTATACTGGGGTGATGACTCGATCGAAAAACAAATCAGAGATATTATAGAAAACAGTAGTATGAACGAATTAATGGTTAGTTTATAAGTTGTCTACTCTTGATTCGCATTTATAATCTTATTTCACCTTCGACTCTCCCAAATTGAATCTTGGTGCCAACGGCTAAAGTTACGCTCTGCTGCGGTAAAACGTCTTTGACGTTGCCGTCCGATGTCGTAATAAACCAATTATCCGGCGAAAGATTCTTCAGTCCCCAGATATTCGGATTCGTCGGATGAACTGTGACGGAGGCGACCGGCGAGGAAAAATCATACAACCGGTTATCGTTAATGTGATGCGGGTAAAGTTGCGTATCGTGATTGAGCATCACAACCACCTTACCGATGCGGATACGCGGCGGCAATTGCAATTGCGCAGCACAAGCCCAGCACAATCCGGCATTTCCGCTGTTCGCTTTGACGGCAATCGAATCATAGAAATTTTCGAGTGAGCAGTGGCGGCAGTAAAAAATCGCATCCCGCAGCCGCACCATTTCGCCGCGCCATTCGCTTTCGCGGACGCGCCCGTTTTCAGGATCGCTGATGCCGGCGGTAAAGGCGCGGATGAAAATATCGCGCAAAAATTGCGGGTAAATCCGCCAGAAAGCGAGCGCGTTGTCGTGAATGCCGGGAACCGGGCGGTTTGAATCGTTATTCGGATCGAAGATGAAAATCGGTTCTTTGCCGTAGATTTTCGTCATTGCGGGCAAATCAAGAGCTTTGATGGCGGCTTCTTTTGCGCCTTCGAGAGGATGGGCGACCATCAGCATATAAAAAATCAAAACTGACAATGAAAACAAATCGGTTTGGGTGCTCGGAACGGCTTCACCGCGCACGATTTCGGGAGCCATAAAACGCGGCGTTCCCAAAACTCCTAAAATCCCGGCACCGTCTACCGAAACATTATCATTATCGGCAATTAAAACATCGCCCGTGTCGGGATCGAAAAAAGCGTTGCCGAACGAAATATCACGGTAGCAAAGCCCTTGCGAATGCAGCAACAGATAATTGTGTGCGAGGTTGAAAGCGGCGGTTGCCAGCGCACGAAAGGTTGGTTCGATGCGGCGTGTCATCAGATCAACGATATTCTTAAAACGCTTGGGGCGCAGCGGCATAATGTATCCGAAACCCGGCACGCTCATTGCAGTAGTAATCTCCATCGGATAAAGAAAATGCTCGCTCGGAGCGCCCTTTCTGATTAAAAGTTCAATTGAAGCCCGCTGCGCCGGAGTGGCCATCTGCGGAAAAAACCATTTGACGGCGACATCTTCGCCGCCCAGGTTCGCTTGATAAACTTCGCCCTGCCCGCCCGCACCGAGCAGAACTTCAATAGTGCAGAGCATTCCCGATGGTTCGCAACTGATTACTTGTCCCGGTTGTAAGATTTCATCCATATTTGATTATTCCCGATTATTATTTCGTTCGACTATTACACCGTATTCGGTTTCCCAGGTTGCTACCCGATTGCCGCGCAAATCGCAATTCTCAACCTTTGTCCGGCTGTTTTCTTTAACACGCACGGCAACCGTTCCGTTCCGGTGAATTTTGCAGCGGCGCACGATGGCGGCGCTTTCGCCGTAAATGGAAATGCCTGCATCCACGTTGTCGTAAATATTACAGCCTTCGACCAGTGCGCGGGCAAAATTTCCGATAAATACACCAGATTCTCTGCCCTGATGAATAGTTGAGCCGCGCAAAGTCGTATTGCTTTTATCGGTTACGGCAATTTCTGCTTTCACATTGCCGTAAACATCGCATTCTTCAAAAATTCCGTAACCGTTTTCCTGAACGAACACGCCGCAATCGCGCCCGCCGGAGATTTTGCACCGGCGAAAAATCGGATTGGCAGATTGACGGATGCCCACGTTTGCCAGACGATGATTTGTAATTTCGCAATCTTCAATCGTCGCGGTCGCGCCGTTTCCCCAAACGACGATACCGCCATTATTGCCATCAAAAATCCGGCAGTTTTTGACCGTCGGATTCGCCCCCTGCGTAATAGCAAGGTTATCGTTGGCATTTCGGTAAACATCGCAGTTTTCTAGAAATGCGCGGGCGTTGTCAAAAATGTAAAGACCTGAATCCGCGCCGTCGTAAATGCGGCAATTTCTCAAAATCGGATTGGCATTTGCGCCGTGAATCGCGACGCCCGAAAGCGAATCGGAACTAATCCGGCAGTTTTCCAAAACCAGTGCGCCGCCCGGAATGTCAACGGCGAAAAACGATTTGCCGGAAGAACTTCCGCGTCCTTCGAAAGTCAACCCTCGCACCACCGCCTTTTCGGTTTGCATCGAAACGCATGATTGATTTACACTTCTGACAATAATTTTTTCAATTGCCCCGGAGCCTTCGATTTCGACCGTTTGAGCAAGCACGATGGATTCTTGATACAAACCTTCACGAACTAAAAGACGCGAATTCGGTGCGGCATTTCGCAGGGCATCGCCAATAGTCGTAAAATCTCCCCCGCCGGTTGCCGAAACTACCAAAACCTTATTTGAAACCGTGATTTTCCCCGGTGGCGTCGAAGCATTTTGACTTGGATGCTCTGTCTTCATAGTCGGCGGCGGGGAAATAATTTCCTGACGTTCAGTTTCATTTGCTTTCAGTTCGGCATCGGAAATCAGCCCAAATGCCCACGCCCACGAGCTGATTGACCAGTGCGCCGCACTTTCGGATAAAGCGAGATTATCGCACAATCGTTGGGTTAGTCGCGCCAGCAAAACTTTTCGCGGCAAAGCAGTAGCAGCTTGAGAAGAAAGCAGATCGGCGACTGCCTGTTCTTCGAGCGCCATTGTCAAAACTGATATTTCCCGGCGAAATTCACCGCAGTAATCGCGCAACAGATTTTCGCAGCGGCGCGGATTTTCAACTATGCTTCGCCCGTGCTTCTGGATAATTTCGCGGAGTTTTTGACGCGGCTTATCATTCATAAACTAGAAAGCAATATCAGCGTTTATCTAATTCGTCCGTTTTATTGCCCGAAGTATCTTTTAATTTTGCCCCGCCAGAATCAATTTTAGCGAGTGCTGCAGATGCAGTCTTGGAGATTTTATTTTTATCTTTTTTAAAAGTGATCGTCACCGTGACGTCTTCCAAATCTTCGGGCGCAAGCGTTTCCGAATTGGTCAGTAGGGCAATCGCCTGCGAAACTTCCTTTGCCGGCGTTTCCGTGATTGTCGTTTCAACTTTTTCCAATGGCTCAATTTTTTTGGTTTTTTTCAGCGCGTCGGGGCGATAAATAACCGCGACTGTTGAATCGTCTCCGCTGCCCATCCGCGTTGCTTCTTCAAGCCACGCTTTTAAGTTTATGTTGACATCATTAAACCCGTCTTCAGCGCGCAGCATTTCCAGAATATCCGTCGCGGCTTGAAAAAATCCGGCTTCGCTTGAGAAAGAATTCAAATAACCGTCCGTCGAAAGCAAAATCATCGCGGGACTTTGTTCGGCTGAAATCATCTGAATAGAAAAGCGAAAATCGTTTTCCGCTTTCGGCAGACACATCGAAGTCGTCTCGTTGGCGAGCAGTCGCGCGTCTTCCGGCAAAGGTTTGGTGACTTCGCCGTCTGCCGCCGCGTTCAAAATATCGCCGTCGCCGAGCT
>JBDTZT010000446.1:0-4309 GCA_040005005.1 Actinomycetota bacterium | reverse complement strand
AGTTAAACAAATAATTAATTCCTTTAATTTCAAAGAATATGACACTGAAATGCTCTTTACGCCAGCCGGCGTTGCGCCGGCGGGTCAGTAGTTAATTGTCGGTTCTTGACAATTCAAATTGACGGCATCAAGTTTCAAACTTTCTGAGATTTGATGCCGTCATTCGTTTGGGTTAGTAAACAACAAAAATTAGTTGAGCAGCGGATTTTCTCATTCAATTCAAGATTTTCTTCAGATGTTTTAATATTCTCAAAAAATAAATCCAAAAGTTTCAAAATTACGAAACTATTTCGGGAATAAAACTATTGTTTACCGGGTTTTATTGATTTAGGATAAAAAGATAATGAAAAAACTGGAGAAAAAACATCCGTTGGCGGTGCGTTGGCTGCATTGGATAAATTTTCCGCTGCTGACGATGATGATCTGGAGCGGAATATTAATCTACTGGGCGAACGCAATTTATGGTTTGAAGATTTTCGGTTACGAGTTGTTTCATTTTTTCCCCGTTTGGTTTTATACCTCTCTGGAGATTCCGAAGCGGCTCGCCGAAGGCATTGGTCTTCACTTTTTCTTCGCGTGGTTTTTTACCGTCAACGGAATAATTTATGTTCTTTACACGATAATTTCGGGCGAATGGCGGGCACTTGTGCCGGTTCCGGGTTCATTTAAACGCGCTCCGCTGGTTGCGCTCCGCGATTTGCATCTGGTCAAAAAACTTCCGCCGCAAGGCAAATACAATGATGCGCAGCGCATCGCCTACACGGGAATAATTTTAATGGGCGCGGCTTCCGTCATCACGGGTTTGGCAATTTATAAACCGACGCAGCTTTCTTTTCTGACGAGTTTGCTCGGCGGTTATGAATGGGCGCGCTGGGAACATTTCTGGCTGATGATTCTTTATGTGCTTTTCTTTGTCGTTCACATCATTCAGGTGGCAATCGCGGGTTGGAGCAATTTTCGCTCGATGATTACGGGCTATGAAATTGTCAAAACGGACGAAGCTTTACCGGCCACGGCGGAAGCCAATGAGCAAGGAGCAATTGTATGAGCGAAAAAGACGCGAAAAATGATTCGGAAGTTTTAGTCGAAAAAGTTCGTGAACTGGAAAAAGCGAAAGCGCCGGCAAAAATCGCGGAGACGAATTATACTGAGCCCGATAATACGGCGACGATATTGAACGAGAAGCGTGAATTGAGCGCACCGCTCAGCGAGACGGAAGCAAAACGGCAAATGTCGAGTCGTTCGCGCCGGACTTTTCTGATCGGCGGCGCGACCGCCTTAATCAGCGTCTTCGGCTGGCGTTGGATGAACGATAAAACAAAAGCCTCGCTGCTTGAAAGCACATTCAGATTCAACGAAAGGTTAAGTCAAATCTTTTACAGTCCGCAACGGCTCGCGCCGGAATTTTCCAAAGACAAAGTGACGAGTGAAAGAACGAATGGAAAGTTTGGTTTGAGCGAAGATTTTAATATTGCCGACTGGCGGCTGCGGGTCGGCGGCCTGGCGAATCGCAATGACGATTTGATTTTGACGCTCGACGACATCAAAGCCTTGCCGCGAACCGAAATGACGACGCAGTTAAAGTGCATCGAAGGCTGGAGCATCGTTGTCAGCTGGGCCGGCGTGAGGTTTTCGGACTTTGCCGCCAAGTATCTGCCGAAAACCCGCAGCGGAAATGCGCCCGACCTGCAAAATCGTCCCGAAGATTTGATGAGGTATGTTTCATTGGTCACGCCGGACGAGGAATATTACGTCGGCTGGGACATTCAAAGCATCCTCCATCCGCAGACGCTTCTCGCTTACGAAATGAACGGCGCCCCGTTAACGCCCGAACACGGCGCCCCGCTGCGGCTCGCCTCGCCGACTAAATACGGCATCAAGCAGCTAAAACGCATCGGACGCATCGAATTTACCGACGAACGCCCGAAAGATTACTGGGCTCAAGATGGTTACGATTGGTATTCCGGACACTGATTCGATTTTAGATTTTAGATTTTGGTTTTTACCAAATATCGTTATTGATTAAATCTTCAAAGCTGTCGCGCTGGCGAATCAATTCGACCGCGCCGCCGTCTTTGACCAACACGACAGAGGGCAAAAAACGCCCGTTATATTGAAACATCTGCGCGATGGAATAAGCGCCGCAATTTAGGAGAGCCAAGACTTCATTCGGCTGAACGGCAGCGGGCAGAAGACGATAATCGGGAAGTCGCGCTTCGCCTTCGATGTCAAAATAAACGTCGCCGCCGTCGCATAAAGGTCCGGCGAGTTTATATGGAAAATTATGTGGTTCATTCGCTCGCCCGGCGGAAATCAGATGATAATACCACTTGTAAGTTTCCATTGAGAGAAGAATGTTGAAACCGGCATCGGTCAAAAGCCAAACATCTTTTTCGGGTGAGAAGTGAGAAGTGAGAAGTGATTTGTTTGCATCGAAACCTTCTACTGTCTCATTTCTCACTTCTAGCTTACTTATCGGTCGTTCTTTCCGGTTTCTAACGGTGGTCAGACAAATTCCCGCATCGGAAATAATGCTTCTGCCCGGTTCTAAAAGCAGTGTGATATTTTCCAAAAGATGAGAAGCGTTTGAGACCTGCGCCGATTCTTTGACGGCTTGCCAGCCGTTTGCAATTGCATCCGCAGGCTCGAAATCGGCGGAAAACATCTCGCGCTGAGTTTGCGGAAAAACAAGTTCGTGTGAATTGTCGCGCAAATAATTAACGGGAAAACCGCCGCCCAAATTTAGATGCGAGAGTTTTAATCCGGTTTCTTTGTAAATCTTAACGAGATTTTCAAAAAGCATCTGCAATGCTTCCGAATATGGTTCGGCGGCGGGATTTTGTGAACCGATGTGCAGATGAACGCCGCATAGATTGAGAAATTCGGAATCTTTGTAGGTATGAAATGCTTGCAGTGCTTCATCGGGCATCATTCCGAATTTGGAAGTCAAAAGCGCGGTCTGCAAACCCGAATGCGTGTTCGTTTCGATTTCGGGAACTAATCGCAAACTGACATTCGCCGTTTTATTTAATCTTCGCGCGGTTTCTTCAATCAAGGATAATTCAAACAGTGAATCAACCTGGATCGCGTAAACTTCCGCATTGATCGCATTTTCGATTTCCCAAATCTCCTTGCTCGTGCCGTTGAAAATAAGTTGTGCGCCGTTGAATCCGACCTTTAAAGCCTTCCAGAGTTCGCCGCCGGAATTGACTTCCAAATCGCAGTTTGCATCTTTCACGGAGCGCAAAATCGCCATATTTGAATTGGCTTTTGCGGCATAGCAAACTTTTAACCGACAATCAATGAAATTTTCGGCGCGTTTTAATCTTTCGATGTTGTGTTTAATGCGCGATTCCGAAAAAACAAAAAGCGGCGTGCCGTATTCTTTCGCAAGCGCGACTGCCGAAACGCCGCTGATAAAAAGTAGATTATCCTTTTCCGACAAAAAATTTTCGATTTCCCAAGCCTTTGACATAAAAGTTAATTAAAGCAAACAGATTTTCGCACGGCAAGACGCAGATTTGGAAATGAATTTATAGATTTGATAAGAATTTGAAATAGTTGTTAAGTGAAACACTGTCAGCTTTCTGTTATCAACTGCCGGTTATTCCAAAAGTTAAAGATTTTAACAGCGAATTCTTTGCGACTTTGCGCCTTGGCGGGAAAAGTATTTTACAATTTCGCGTAGATTCTTGTCATCTATAAATTTATTTCCCGCAAAGGCGCAAAGTCGCAAAGGGAAAGGGCGGGTTTTAATGAAAATTAATACCTAACGGCAGTAATTTTATTGGTTCAGTTTTGCAAAATCCTGCGGCGTATCAATATCAAAGGCGGCTTCGGGCAAGTTTATCGTCGAAAGTTTTTCGCGACGGGTTTCCATAATTATCTTCGCACCTTTGTCGCCTGAAAGCTCGTTAAAATCAGCGAAAGCCTCGCTTGCAAACAGCGCCGGAACACCGCGAGTTTTGTTATATTCGGCGGCGATTATTAAATTGTCTGATTGATAAAATTTTTCGGCAAAAAGATTAATGTGATTGGCTGTGACAAAAGGCTGGTCGGCAAGCGTTATCATTACCGCCGCAACATTCGGAGCGATTTTCAAAAGATTTTCGATTCCCGTTTTGATTGATGAACTCAAACCGCTTGGCCAATCTTTGTTAAAAACGATTTCAACCGGCAAATCTTCAATCTCCGTGCGTATTTTTTCAAAATTTGCGCCCAAAACCACGACGACAGGTTTATAAATTGATTGAAGAGCGGTTTCAGCAGCCCGCCGCAAAAGTGATTTGCCTTCAAATTGAAGCAACTG